>JANMEE010000246.1:0-12534 GCA_031376645.1 Dolichospermum sp. OTE_75_concoct_329_sub
AACGTAGGTATGTCGACTAAAATCCTCATACCACCCTTATTTTCCTATGCCCTTTTGGGACTACCAGCGCAGACAGCCTTATTTCGCTGGTTCGCCGTAACGATGATTCAAACAGTGACTTAGCATTTGTTATCCATAAGAACTTACTCACGGGATACCACTTTTAGGCTAGTAGCTCTTTCCGCTTTTATCCCCGCTTCACCGATTGATGGCTAGTCTCTACAGTGGGGGATATGTTTTCACTCCTACGTCTGGAGGACAGGGCTTGACGTTTTCTAGGGTACTAACGTTCACCTGTAAGGTTATGAAGTTGTCATCTACAAGGGATTAAAGTGCGAACTCAATCCTTGAGGATTACCCTGTAGAAGCCCGTCATCCCCCGATTGCTCGGTTTCGACTGAACGAATCGCACTTTACAGCCGCATTTAGATCCCGGCACAAACTGACCTTACAGTTAGGGCAATTGTGTATTCTTTGGGATAGCGGCTTTTTAACTTTTTGACCACAACTAGAACATTCTTGACTTGTACCATTGGGATTTACAGCGATTACTTGGAGTCCAGCATTTTCGGCTTTGACTGTTAGTATTGAAATAAATTGTCCCCAACCAGCATCGTTAATACTTTTTGCCAATCTTGTTTTAGCGAGTCCTTTTATATTCAACTTTTCAACAGCTACTACATCATACTTTTTGAGTAAATCGCACGCAGTTTTAAAGTGGAAATCTTTGCGGGTATCTGATACTTTCTTATGTTGAATACCCAGTTTTTTTATCGCTTTTTTACGACGATTAGATCCCTTTTTTCTACGAGAGACGCGGCGCTGTGCAGCTTTTAATTTGCGTTCAGCCTTGCGTAAAAACTTAGGGGCTGCAATTCTGGTATTATCAGAAGCAACAATAAAATCAATTAATCCTACATCAATACCAATAATATTATTAGCATTAAAATCAGGTTTAACCGTTGGAACTCTTTTATCATCAAGGCTTAGAGTGATATAATACCCGTCTGCTTTTTTAGTGACAGATACAGTTTTAATCTCAAATCCATCTGGAATTTGACGATGAACAATTACTTTAATATCACCTATTTTTGATAACGTAATTCTGTTATTAGTAAAGTGATGCTGCTTGAATTGGGGGTAGGTAAAAGTTTTGTATTGACCCGCACCTTTGAATCTAGGCTTGCCTGATTTTTTACCATTCACATCACCTTTTAACCATCGGTCAAAGGCTATCTCGACCTTCTTGGGGACTTCTTGTAGCACCTGAGAATGAATTGTTGTGTACCAAGGACGGTCTTTTTTAAGTTGGGTTAATGATGCTTTTTGGCTGTAATAATTCGGTTTATCCTTGAGTTCTGGGAAATGACAAACGAAAATGGAACATCTATCAATAGAAGAACGGTTTTGTTCATACCAATGGAAGCGTTGAGCCAGTTGATAATTGTACTGATACCGTAGCATATCTAATGTTTTATCAATCTTTTCGGCTTGTTCTTTCGTTGGTTGCAAACGGTATTGATAAGATGTTCTCATGTTTTTTGTTTCCTTTCGACCTGTTTATAGTATAACATAAAGGATAGCCATTTGCCACCTCTTTATGAAAAATAAAAGATTAAGTCTGAGAATCAGCGAAAGAAGGATGCGAGTATTGCAAACTTACGCCGCAGTCAAAGATAAAACTATTACGTCCTTAGTCGAAGATTGGATAGATTCTCTCAAAGCGGAAAATGTTCATTCGTCATTGACCAACGATCTTGATTGAACTACGTTCAATTTCGCCCGTTGGGCAATTCCTCACTCACGCGCCATTCATCCCACGCTCCTAAGAGTGAGCGTGGGGCTTCTGTCGGTTAAGCTAAAATTTTATCTGTAATTGTCCTGTCAAGGTTTTATTATTGTAAGGACTATTCCCAGTATCTAGATTACGGACATTGGTAAAACTATAACCAAAATCTAAATCTACCTTTGGTGATATTTTTGCTTGACAACGAGTTTGATAGCTATTACCTCCAGTTGTGTTTCCATTTAGTATTTGTCTACCCAGGGTAGTATTTAAGCGACAATTTAAAAATGGCAAAATATTTCCTCCCCAGCCAATTTCCCCGTTATAAACTAGAAAATCTTTGGGAGAAAAATAGCCACCAATATCTTGACGGTCATTTGTATATTTCCAAGTGAACAAATTACCAGCTACCCAAAATTGACCCCACTTATGTTCTAATCTATTAAAAGCTTGCTGTTCAAAGTTACCATCATTATATAAACCAAGACGGTATAAGGAAAAAAAGCTGGTATTAGGATCAATTTGCCAATAAACATTGAGACCAGAACGCCAAGCTGTAATTTGATTTTCTAAGGTCTTAGCACCAGCTTTATAAAGACCTTGTTCTGAAATTGCTGATAGAAATAAAGCTGATTTTAATTGATTATTGGGAGTGAGATTAACAAAAATTGGTCTATCTATCTGAGCATTAAAATTTAGATTAATTGGTAGTCGGTTAAATATATCAACTCCCGCACCTAATTGTATTTTATATTTTCCTGTTTTACCTTCCCATTCCGCTCGCAATGGAATATTAGTAACGGGTTTGAATTTTGGTTGCGTAAAAGTATTAAAACCAGTTTTGAATCTAATTTTCTCGCCATTTAATAACTGGAATTGAAACACTGGTTCAATAATTTGATTTTGTTGTTGAAAATTACTCAAATCGCCGCGAAACCCTGTCTGAATACTTTCTAAAACTAATTTTGGCTGTACGGGTTTATGAGATGGTGGTTGTGGTTTTGCTTCTGATTTTGGTGATTTCGGTGTTAACCTTAGCTGAGGATTAAAGTTTTCAGGTGCAGCTATTAGTATTGGTGTTGATTTTAATTGTTGGGGAAGAACATTATTCCTAGGAACTATGTCTAGGTTTTCTTTAATAGAAATATTTGTAATTTCTGCTGTTAATTCGGGAACTGAGTTTGAGTTTTCATCTAGTGGGGAAAAAACAGAGGATTCTGTTTCTGTGATATTACTAACGTTAGTAACTGGGTCTATCACAAGTGAGACTGTATCCGCGTTCATATCTGGTTGGATAGCAACTGCGGATACAGGCCAAATACTGAAAATGCCGATGAAACTGAACTGAAGATATTTTATGCTCATCAGACCTCGCGGTAAGTGGGAAACTCAGCGGCTTTAGCCCTGAGAGGGAAGCGACACGAGCGGTTTTAACCGCTGTAGATTTTCTATATTAACGTTTATAGTTTCGGACAACTTCAACTACGAGTTACACTAAAAAATGCCAATGCTCAACTTCCTAATCAAAAAGGTAAACTTACTGCAAAGCCTACTTTAAGATGGATTCTTCAATGTTTTCAGTCGGTTCATCTAGTCTTTATCAATGGGATTAAATCTTCTATTAAACTCACAGATAGACAAAAACTAATTTTGCAGTTCTTTGGTGCATCTTCTCACCAATATTATTTTTTGTCTTAAATTACCTGCTGAATGTGGGCTTGACGTAAATAGAAGCACTTAGCGACCTTTAAATGCTTTGATGATCAAATGTGGGGTATTTGTAGGTTTGACGCTGATAAATAAGTGGATATGGTCTGAGGCTACTTCTAGAGCTAAAATATCCCAACCTTTTTCTATAGCCAGTAAGTGCGAAAATTTGTCTCGCTCTTGTTGCTATCTCTCCTGTTAAAACTTTTTTTCGGCGTTTAGGTATCCAGACAAAATGATAGTTAACCAGGAATTTAACGTGGTTATGGGTTTTATATCTATTGACAATTTAAGGTTAATAAATTATTCTAGAGAAGTCAACTTTCCTTACATCAAAAATTGGTGGTAAAGAATTTTAAAGCAATGGGAGTACAGCAGGTTTTATTGTCTCCCGATCATGAAACAAAAGCAGTATTAAATTATCTCTGTCAACAATCAGGAAAATTATATAACAGCGGCATTTATTTTGCTCGACAAACATTCTTTAAAACTGGAAAATTATTAACAGGTAAGTTTGATTTAGCTTATGAACCTTCAGTTTCTAAAACTATGGTTGCTCAATCAATGCCTTCCACACCTGCACAACAAACTTTATTGTCTGTAATTGAAGCATTTAAGTCTTTTAAAGAATTGCGCTCTTTGTTTCTCAAAGGTCAATTACACTTTAACCCTAAAGCACCAGGATATCTAACAGGATCTAAACTTTTCAAGGTTGCCTATCCTAACAGTGGAGGGCAAAGACCAACATTAATTAACGGAGAGCTTAGATTTTCTTTAGGATTAACTGTTAGGCGATGGTTTGGTATTTCTGATTTTTTCCTAGCAATGCCTTCAAACTTAGACATTACAAAGATTAAGGAGTTTACTATCCTCCCGAAAAATGGTGCTTTTTATCTGGAAATGTCTTATGAAGTCGAGAGGCAAAAGCATGATTTAGACATTAATCAAGCTCTATCAATTGATTTAGGAACTGCTGATAATTTAGCTGCTTGTGTTGATACTTTGGGTAATTCTTTACTGATTGATTCTCGTTCAATGAAGGCGATGAACCAGCTTTGGAACAAGAAAGTATCAACCCGTAAAGAAAATAAACCGGAAGCTTACTGGGATAATTGGCTAGACCGAGTAACCCGTAAACGCAACCATCAAATGCGAGATGGTATTAATAAAGCTGCAAAATTAATTATTGACCATTGCCTAAAATATGGTATTGGTACATTGGTAATCGGATGGAACGAAGGCTTTAAATCTAATGCCGATATGGGTAAAGTGAACAATCAAAAATTTGTTCAAATGCCTTTAGGCAAACTAAAAGATAGGCTAAAACAATTATGTGATTTACACGGGATTAGATTTCAAGAAACTGAAGAATCTTATACGTCAAAAGCATCTTTCTTAGATGGAGACTCCCTGCCCGTATATGGTAATAAGCCAGAAGGGTGGAAAGCATCAGGAAAGCGCGTTAAACGTGGATTGTATCGGTCAGCTAATGGTTCAATTGTTAACGCTGATCTAAACGGTGCAGCCAACATTTTGAAAAAAGTAGCCAGCAATCTAAGCTTAGACTTAGGCTCACTGGGTAGACGGTGCTTGACGACCGTAGCGAGAATTAGGCTTTGGGTTTTACCTAAATCTATTCTGTCCGCAGAATCTCAGTGTCTTTAGACCTGAGAGTGTCAATTTCCATCTTTAATGCTAATCCAGTGACTTTCAGAACCGTTACTCACTAACTTAGATTTTTGAGTGGCTGTATTTGGTAAACCGCGCCCAGAATCTCCTTTACCTACTGCTTCCCACCAGGGTGAGTTTAAGACGGTAGTAGGATGCATTAAAGGCTGCTGTTTTGTTGCCGTATATAATAGAGACTGCAAAATCATGCTGTTGGTACTGCTAGTGAAGCCAGGAGCAGTTTTGCCGGTTTTTTCATAAAAACCCTCATAAAAACCCAGTAAAGGATTATATATGTCAGTTGTTGCCTTAATTAGTTCCTGGGTATAGCTCTCTTCTGGTAGCAAGGCATAATAGGCAAATGCTACCGCTGAACTAACTAATCTGCCTTCTGGAAGAAGTTTACCGTCATCTCCCAAAGCTATCCAAGGCTTATTTTGACCAACAATTGAACTATGGACTGTGTAAGGTGGACGGTCAATAAGACTGGTAGCTGAGGCTGTGAGTGTGCCAGTATTATGGTAACGCTGGGCTTGTGCTTTGTAAATGGATGTAAAGAGCGATCGCATTTTTGGATCTAGTCCAAATTCTAAAGCATAAAGTAAGAAAGGATTACTAACAGTATATTGATTAACTTGGGATTTCGTATCTGTACGAATCCGTTGAATAGGAACTTCTACCCCTTCTACTGAGGCAGTTTTATATTCACCTCCCACAGCAGATTTATCAACATCAAATCCCCATAATTGAAAAGCCCGTGCTGCATATTCTTCATAACCTAAGCGGGTTTCCGCAGTAATTCGGGGAAGAGATCGCCCATTTTTATCCTTGGTAACATTAGCACTGGAAAGAATTCCATCCCGCACAACTCGCAAGTATGACCAATCCAAAACAATTTGATCTACGACTTCTGTATATTCTGGATGATCGGTTTTTAAATTATATAGGGCTGCCAATAGTCTCCCTACGTCCAAAGATGACCAACCAGTACCTTCAGCCACTGGATTACCGCCATAATCTACTGGTTGCAAGGTGCGCGGATCATAACCTCGACTGGGCAATTCTCCTGCATATAGGGGTATCGGAGCTAATGATCCTAACAACCGTCGAGTCCGTTGATCAAATTCCTTGGGAGAAATGATATCCATTGCCCATGCTGCATTCATGGCTGCTAAGTAATCTCCCAACCCCCATAAAGTTGCACCTTTGACATCAGTGCGATCGCTTACCAGTCCAGTTGCAGTTTGAGAATTAGCCTGAAAATAGTTCCAGGCTGCTTGAGCATAGCGTCTTTGGACGACTGTTAAAGGTTTAGGTAAGGGTGAGGGTGGCTGAGGAGTACCCACTGGGGGAATAGGTTTAACTACTGATGATGCTGGGTTAGAGGCTGTATTAGTTTTAGTAGGTGTAACTATTATCGGTAGAGGATTTTGAAGTGGAGTTTTCGTCAGTGGAGTTGATGGAGTCGGTGAGGAATTATCACCAGGCATCTTAGCAAAACTTACCCCACTACTACCAATCAGGGGGCGATTGCCTCTAGCTTTATAATACAAAATCTCCATAATTAGGCCATTGGTATTGCCTGTTAGAGATTTATTAGGTTGCTTTGTTTCTTCATATAGTCCCGCATAGAAACCACCACCCTTGGGTTCACGTAAATCCTTAACAGCATCAAAAACTTTTTGAGCGTAAGCATTATCTGGATATAAATAACGCCAGCCAAATGCTGCTTTAGTGCTGATACTGCGTAACTGTGGAAAGGGCTTATTTTCATCTGTAATTGTTGCCCAAGCAACGCCATTAGAATAAACAGTGTTGTACAGAAAATAAGGAGCTTGATCAATATTGTCTTCAGTAACAGCAGTCAATTGTCCTGTAGACTCAAAGCGTCGTTTTTGGACTTCTAAGACATCAGCAGCGTATTTTTTTAAATAACCTTCTAAACCAAATTCGATCCCATCCAGAATGTAGGATTCACTAACCACATAATTATTAGCATTAGTGGTTTGAAAGTCACGGGTATCCACAGGCAGTTTCACACCGTTAACTTCCACAAACTTGAAAGGCTCTAGTGCTACAGCCTTGGGTGCTTTAAATCCCCACAGTTCGTAACCTCTCACCGCATATTCTTCATAACCAAGTCGCCCTTCTTGCACTAATAAAGTCTTACCATCAGGTAAAACAACTGCCCCATAAAGTTGATCATCTTTGAGCGATCGCGCTACCTGCCATTTAGCTATAATTCCCTTGAGCCAATCTTTATATTGAGGATGACAAGTACCAATAATATGAAATGCAGCCAGAATACGACCAACATCTAAAGCTGACCAGCCAATACCTTTTTCTAGGGGATTATTGCCATAATCAGTCATCTGTCCGTTAGCGGCGTTATAGACCTTATTTGGCAAAGCATTTTCAAATAACTTGAGATTAGCGAAATTAGTGAGAAACTTATTCAAGCGAGAGTCAAATTCCGATTGGTCAATTATATTCATCCACCGGGCTGCATTTAACGCCATCAGGTAATTACCAATATCCCACAGAGTCCCAGAAGGATAACCACCTGTGGAGTTAGTAAAACCAGTTTTTTCTTGATAATTATTGACAAAATACTGCCAAGCTGCGCGGGCATAAGTCTGTTCTTCTGATGTCAGGGGAGATGAGATCATACTACAGCTATTAGCAGGAGAATTTTGGGCTAAAGATCCGGTTGGCATCAAGAACAAAAATTGCAAAAATACCCCACTTAGGAACAATGCAATCCATCTGAATAGCTTGTGGTGAAGGCGTTGCTGCATAATAAATAAATTTACAAAGAAAATGTGGTGATTGAGGATTTTCAGATACAACCCAGGGAAAATTAAAGTTTTACCTAATTCTGACAGAAGATGCTTAAATAGAGAAATAAAAAAAGCTGAATAACTAAACACCAATTACTGAGTAGATGTTTCCATATTCGATAAAGAATTAAGCCTGTAATACTTGTAGATTAATGATTCTTATGTACGTATTTTCTCGGTAATTGTTTTCCATTACTCTAGATATACTTAGGTTTTCACCTCATTGACTGTAAATTTATGGTTTTAAGTGTTTAATTTGTGTATAAATCAATTATAAATTAATATTACTGTAAATTTATAGATGATGAATTGATAAATGGTAATGGGGAAATTCTACTTAGGATCAGGGAATGGTTTCATTAGACATCTCCAGGAATGAATGTAGAGACGTTCCATGGAACGTCTCTACAAGGGTTTCAGGTCACGCATATTTAATTTCTACAAGATGTCTATTAAGAGTCAGCCACAAAATAAATGATCCTGTTTAGACATCTGGTACAAAAGAATGTAGGGACAATTCATGAATTGTCCCTACGAGGGTTTCGGGCTACGCATATTGAATTTCTACCAGATGTCTATTGAGCATTTCTTTTTGTGGAGTTCTCTAACTCAAAAATAACAAGCTAACTACGGTTTAAACAAGGACAAAGGGCGTGATTTTAGACTTTGTATTATTTGCAATAACTAATGGACAACCCTTAGTCTGTACTACAGAGGTATCAATCTGTGTTTTACCTTTGATTATTGCCTCACCTGATAACTTTTCTCCGCAACCACAGTCCCCAGACTCTGGAACTCCGGTAAAACCTCTTCGACTTCTCAAGCCTAAATCTTCAACTCCTGTGACTACTCCCCCATTAGTTACACCACAGCCAGATTTTCCACCAAAATTTAATCAAGAAGCTGATCAAATTGCCGCAAAAATTGCTTGGAGGTACTTTGAACGGAATTGGAATCCGCAAACAGGTTTTGTCAATTCAGGAGATAATTACCAATGGACAACTTGGTGGGATCAGGGTAGTGCTGTACTAAGTCTTCATGCTGCCAGACAATTAGGTTTATTGTCATCTGACTTATTTGCTTTACGCATGAATACTTTGCTCAAGACTCTGGAAACTATGCCAATAGCTGCTACAGGTTTACCTAATAAAGCTTATAGCACTAATACTGCTCAGATGCGATCGCTCAATAATACCCCAGATCCCCAGGGTAAAAGTGGTTGGTCAGCTTTGGATTTAGCCAGATTTTTGTTAGCTTTGGATGTAATGCGATCGCATTATCCTGAATACAAGAATCGTATAAATGGCATAGTTGCTCGTTGGCAACTAGCGAAACTCGTTAAAGATGGTTGGTTAAACGGAGCTTATTTTACTAAAAATGACCACATTCGTGAGGTGCAAGAAGGAAGATTAGGCTATGAACAATATGCTGCACATTGCTTAAAACGCTGGAATCTTAATGCTGTAAATGCTCTTTCTGCACCACCAATCCAAACAGTGGAAGTAGATGGGATAGCTATCCAAGTTGATAAACGCAACTTGAAAAATTCTGGCGCTACCAACTACTTAACAAACGATCCTTATTTACTGTGGGGTTTGGAACTAGGTTGGCCAGATACAGTGAAATCTCAAGTTCAAAATCTCTTAAAATTGCAAGCACAAAGATTTAAACGCACAGGTATTTTAACTGCTGTCAATGAAGATTCTTTAGATCGCCATCCTTATTTTCTCTATTATAGCGTTTATGCCAATGGTCAATCTTGGCAAGCTGTAAATACTCAAGAAAAAACCTATCCTGAATTACGGTTTTTGAGTACCAAAGCCGCATTTGCTTGGTTCGCTCTGATTGATAATGACCCTTATACCCAAAAATTACGAAATTATGTTCAGAATTTAGCTGATCAAAATCGCGGGTACTTTTCTGGAAAATATGAAAATCTACAATTAGGCATCAATAAATCCGTTGATGTTAATACTAATGCGGTGATTTTAGAAAGTTTACTTTATCAAGCCAAAAACAGACAACCACTAGCAGGGAAAGAAGAAAGTAAAAATTTAAAAAACTGATAGATTAGGATTTATTTACGGAATGTTTTACTAAGTTATTAATTTCAAACTAAAAAATTATTTTTTGAGAGGCAAAATGAATTCAGTAGCATCGAATGATGATTTCTCCAATTTTTCCGGTAATAGCCGTTCAACACTAAAAAAAAGAACATTACTATTTAGATATTTAGCCGAAATAAATTTAATTTTTGGCGGTTGGTATTTATATTGGCGGATAACTCATTCTATCAACTTTGATGCCCTGTGGTTGTCTATTCCTTTACTACTAGCAGAAATTTATAGCTATTTTGGTGGGGTGATGTTTGTAATAGGACTATGGCGGCCTATAGTTCGACAAATAAAGTCCCTTAACCAATTAAATCCACCCGTGCCTATATCTGATTGGCCAACTGTAGATGTATTTATTACCTGCTACAATGAACCCTCAGAAATGGTTGAAGAAACTGCCAAAGCAGCTTTAGCAATAGATTACCCTACAACAAAATTGCGTGTATATATATTAGATGATGGTAATTCTGAGCAAATGCGAGCTATGTCAGAAAGACTAGGCATAGAGGATTTACAATCACCATTATTACAACAGGAAGCTGATCGGATTGATGGAGAATTATCTGCTTTAAATGAACGGGTTCAGCAATTAGAAAATTTAGCACCTGATTTAGAAGCTGCTGAAAAATGGCTACAAGAATCATCTTCTCCACAATTAGATATTCCTAATAGATTTGTGCAAAGTTTACAACAGTTTATTCTCTGGTTAAAATCAGAAAATAAAAACAGTAGTGATGAAACTACAAAAACTATATATCAACAGATCAAGAATGAGCGGCAAGCCTTAAAGAAAGCTATTAATCAGAAAGAATTAGAATTTGTTAAGCTGATGCGATTGCAGTATATTGCCCGTCCTAAAAAAGCAGGTGTAGCCCATCATGCTAAAGCCGGAAATCTCAATTACGCAATTTTTTCTGGACAAACAGCAGGAGAATTTATTCTGACCTTAGATGCAGATCATATTCCTAAACCACAATTTTTGAAGCGAGTTTTACCATATTTCTCTAACTATAATTTGTTTTCAGGTAAGTATGAAAAAAATCGTATTGGTTTTGTGCAAACGCCCCAAGACTTTTATAATCTTCCTCCTGGAGATCCTTTTGGACATCGGGCTAGTTTATTTTATGGACCTATCCAACAAGGTAAAGATGGTATGAACTCAGCTTTCTACACTGGCACAAATGCAGTGCTAAGAAGAGAAGCACTCATTAGTGTGGGACTACAATATTTTGGGGATGAATTTATTAAAGATGAAAGAAGATTAGATGAATTTGAATTAATTGGTGGTGTTTCTAGTGATAGTATTACAGAAGATATGAATACAGCTATGCGATTACACGCGGCTGGTTGGAAATCTATTTATCACCATGAATTACTAGCAGAAGGTTTAGCTCCTGATGATTTAAGTTCGACACTAAAACAACGAATGCGTTGGGCTCAAGGGACAATTCAAGTCTTAGTACGAGAAAATCCTCTCACTAAAGCAGGGCTAACATTTTGGCAACGTTTACATTACTTTAAAACAATATATAGCTATTTTTCTGGGTTTGCTACCTTGGTATTTATTTCTTGTCCCATTATCTATTTTTTCACAGGCATTATCCCTGTAAAAACTTATGGGTATGACTTCGCTTTACATTTTTTCCCAGCTTTTATAATCAATCGGCTGACATTTTTAGTTGCTGGTTGGGGAATATCGGCTGGGGAACTATGGCGTTCAGAACAATATGCGATCGCTTTATTCCCTCTGTTTATCCAATCTGTATGGAGTGTATTTACAGGACAACCTATTAAATTCCAAGTTACTCCTAAGCAGCGACAATCAGGAATTTATTTCCAACTAGTTTGGCCACAAATAGCTATCTTTGTGCTAACAATTTTAGGTATAATATGGAGTCTATATCGCTTTGCTATTGGTCAGCTAGAAACACCTTTGGTGTATCTTGTTAATGGTGCGTGGGCTATATATACATCATCACTGCTTTGGGCAGTAATCCATGCTTCTTTTTGGCAACCAGCCAAAGATAAATGAGGACTTACGCGCAAACCACGCCAAATTTTTATTTTTTTGTGTTCTCTGCGGTTTGATATAGGAATCATAAATGATATTTGAAAAATTTTAAGTAGGGTGGGCAATGCCCACCGGATAAGAGACTTCCAAATAAAAAAATATCCTAAATTCTCTTGTGGTGCAGTCCGAAAAGCCTGCTAATAATATAAGGACGGGCTTTCCTGCCCATCCCACAAGATTGAATCATTTTTTTTGTGGAGTTCTCTAAGAGGTTGTTTGAAAACTTTTTTCTGTGGGATCTGACACCCGGAGATCCCCCTAAATCCCCCTTAAAAAGGGGGACTTTGAGGAATTTAGCCCCCCTTTTTAAGGGGGGTTGGGGGGATCTCTATTAATTCTGATACTTTT
>JANMEE010000316.1:0-8334 GCA_031376645.1 Dolichospermum sp. OTE_75_concoct_329_sub
AGATTGGGAAAAAGTCAAAACTTACCTGACAGATGACCTGTTTTATAAAGTTGGTTCAGGTGAGCCAATGTATGGACCAAATGCAGTTGTAGACTTCTTTAAACACACCTTTAAAACTACTGCTAAGTTTTATGGTCATGAGGCTCGAAAAATTTGGATAGAGCCAGACATCATCACTATTGAACTGGACGCTGAATATGAAATGGTGGGCAGTAAGAAACACGTGACAATAGCTTGTTGTGATATCTATCGAATGCGGGGAAATAAGGTCAGTGAATGGCGGGTTTATGCTGATATGTCTCCTTGGGATGAAGCTGCTGGTAAAGCCGTTGCGCTAGATAAACAAAAGGCTTCTGAAGTGTTTCCAGTAATTGTGGTATTTGAAGTCGAAACATGGAAACAACAAGAGCTTTTAAAGAGCATTGTTGATTACATGGAAAACCACGTTAAATACCAACCAGGCTTTATTTCCTCCACTCTGCACAGAAGTTTAGATGGTACTAGAGTTATTAACTATGCCCAATGGGAAAGCCCAGAATTCTTTAAGAAATCCATTGATGGTAAAATGCGATCGCTCGAACCAAAAATATTCCAAGAACTCTCTCCAGATGGCCATCTGTACGAAATTTATCACCAAGCGATAAATTAAGTATACTCAAAACGGTTGGGATATGGAATGAAAGTAAAATTACGAAAAACCTAGATTTGTAGGGGTAAAGCATGAGCTAAACCCCTACCAGCACAATCAAATAACTAAGCCGTTTTGAGTATAAAGAAAGCAGGAAAAGTAATTTTTGCCAGTAGTTTGAGTGAAAACAAATTTGGCTCAAACTACCAAACATCCACAAAAGGAGAAAAATAGTGTTATTCACTAATAAAGTTGCCTTAGTCACAGGTGGAACTTCAGGAATTGGTCGCACTGCTGCAATTACCCTAGCCCAAAATGGAGCTAAAGTTTTAGTTGCAGGTCGCCGAGAGAATGAAGGTGAAGAGACAATAATTTTGATTAAAGATGCTGGAGGTGAAGCAATTTTTCACAAAACAGATGTCTCTAATAGTTCAGATGTGCAAGCAATGGTAGAAAAGGTAGTTAACACCTACGGTCGTTTGGATATTGCCTTTAACAATGCTGGTATTTTAGGACAACCAGGACTTCTGGCTGACCAAAGTGAAGATTCATATAATCACATTTTTGATATCAATCTCAAGGGTCTATTCTTGAGCATGAAATATGAAATCCAGCAGATGCTAAAGCAGAATAGTGGTGTAATCGTCAACACCTCTTCAATTAATGGCTTTAGGTCAGTTGCCCCAGGTTTGGCATTATATAACACCTCTAAACAGGCAGTAGTCACGATGACTAAAAGTGTGGCCTTGGAGTATGCACAATCAGGAATTCGGATCAATGCCATTGCTCCTGGTGGCATAGAAACAGATATGCTGAAAATGGCTAGTGGCGGTCACACAGAGGCTTTTGCCCAAGCCATCCCCATGAAAAAACTCGGTACTCCCTCCGATATTGCTAGTGCTGTAATTTGGCTTTGTTCCGATGCTGCGTCTTATATTACTGGCCATACTTTAGTCGTTGACGGTGGTTTTCTAGCTCAGTAATTTAATCTATTAATTCCTGAATTTTAAGAACAATGAAAACTGAAATTAAAGGTAAAATCGGTGTACTCATTGAAGAACATTTTGACGGCACAGAGTTCCGTCGTTTCAATGAATATTTTCCTGAACAGGGTTATGAAGTAGAGTACATCTCCCATCTTTGGGGCAACAAAGAACTACACTTTGGTTCCAACCCCGAAAATGATCAAGTAGAATATCACGTCACTGTCAGCACAGAAGTCAAAGACGTAAAACCCAGCGACTATAAAGGCATTATTTGTATCGGAGCCTATGCAATGGATAGACTCAGATATGAAGTCAATGTCAAAAAAGGGCAAAAAAATCAAGCTCCAGCCGTGGTTTTTCTGCGTGATGCCGTCGCTGAAGATAAAGTTAAATTAGGGACAATTTGCCATAGCTTATGGCTATTTTGTGCAGATCCAGACCTAATTAAAGGTAAAAAAGTCACCTGCGCTCATAACATCATCTGTGATGTGGAAAATGCTGGAGCAGATGTTATTTATGAAGGTGATGTTACTACAGATTTAGTCATTGATGGTAATCTGATTACAGGCAAACATCCCGGTATGGTTGACCAATTCATGGAAATTTTTGTCCAAGAAATTGAAAAAAATTAGTCCTGTACGTACGTAATTTAACCCAATCAATTCTTAACAAAACGAGGATATCTTATGACTACCAAGGTAGATTTTACCTTTTCTGACCTCATCGCTGGCTACGTTACCGAATATGACGGCAATAGCGATACCTTTGGACTGCAAACTTCTGATGGCAGAGAGTTTCAAATTAAAATTAGTCCTATGGCCTATGCTAAGTTAATTCAAAACTTTGACGAAGGCTATCCTGATGCAACTGCCAGCATGAGAGCCATGCTGTTACCAGGAAGGTATCTATTTACCTATGGGGTATTTTATCCAGATAAAGATATTTTCGATGCTAAACAGATAGTTTTTGCTGGTCGTCAGAAAACAGATTACGTATTTGAAAAACAAGATTGGTGGGTAAAACAGGTTAATGCTTTAGGTAAATTTTACCTCAAAGCCCAATTTGGTGATGGTGACTACGACTATCGCAAATATCGCACTAGTTTGAATCTTAGTGGTGTGCAGTCAACCACCAATTTCCGGCAAGAAACCGATACTATTTCCCGTCTAGTCTATGGTTTTGCTACTGCTTTCTTGATGACTGGGAATGATAGTTTCCTCAAGGCCGCAGAACGTGGGACTGAGTACCTGCGGGAACACATGAGGTTTGTAGACTTAGACGAAGGGATTGTTTACTGGTATCACGGGATTGATGTCAAGGGAGAAAAAGAAGATAAGATCTTTGCTTCCGAATTTGGGGATGATTACTATGCTATCCCTGCTTATGAACAAATTTACGCTCTAGCCGGTCCCATTCAAACCTATCGTTGTACTGGTGATCCCCGCATTATGGATGATACGGAGAAAACCATTAAGCTCTTTAACGAGTTTCTACTCGACAAAGGTGAACAGGGCGGATATTTCTCTCACCTTGATCCATTAACATTAGATCCTCTCAGCGAGTCCTTAGGACATAATAAGGGAACAAAAAACTGGAACTCCGTCGGTGATCATGCCCCAGCTTACCTGATTAACCTGTGGTTAGCGACAGGTAAACAAGAATATGCTGATATGTTGGAGTATACCTTCGACACTATTGAAAAGCGGTTCCCTGACTACGAAAACAGCCCATTTGTGCAAGAGAGATTTTTCCAAGACTGGTCTCATGATCAAAGTTGGGCTTGGCAACAAAACCGCGCTGTCGTCGGTCATAACCTGAAAATTGCCTGGAATTTGATGCGGATGCAAAGCCTCAAAGCTAAGGATAGCTATGTCAATCTCGCTCAAAAAATTGCTGATGTGATGCCAGCAGTGGGTAGTGATCAGCAACGTGGTGGCTGGTACGACGTTGTAGAACGGACTTTAGCAGAAGGAGAAGAGCATCACCGCTTTGTTTGGCACGATCGCAAAGCTTGGTGGCAACAAGAGCAAGCAATCTTAGCCTATCAAATTCTAGCTGGTATTCTGGATAACAAAGAATATCACCGCTTGGCTCGTGAATCCGCAGCTTTCTATAATGCTTGGTTCTTAGATTTAGAAGAGGGTGGGATTTACTTCAACGTTCTTGCTAACGGTATTCCCTATCTAGCTGGGGGTAACGAAAGAGGTAAAGGTTCTCACTCCATGAGTGGTTATCACTCCTTTGAATTATGTTATTTAGCAGCAGTTTATACAAACCTGCTAATTACCAAACAACCAATGGACTTTTACTTTAAACCTATTCCCGGTGGATTCCCTGACAATATTCTCCGCGTATCACCAGATATTTTACCACCCGGTAGCGTGAAAATTGGTAAGTGTGAAATTGACGGCGAACCTTACAGCAACTTCGATGCAGAAGCTTTAACCGTCACCTTACCCAAAACCACCGAACGGGTTAAAGTTAAAGTGCAGATTGTGCCTGTATAACTAAAGATGGAAGAATGGGGGAAACCCTCTCCTTCTTCCCCATATCTAAATACAAATCTACTGGAAGTGGGCAAGATGGAAGAACCTAAAATCACGATTAATATCACAACGATTGAAGACATAAACATCGTTGTTCTCAAAGGTGATATAGATGCCAGTACAGCATCATCGGTGACAGAAAAAGTTTTACCTCTAGTTGAACCAGGAAGTAAAATTCTAATCAATATGACAGGGGTAGAATATATGTCCAGTGCTGGTTTGCGGACTCTTCTCACCATCCATCGGCAAACCACAGTCAAAGAAGGCAAATTAGTATTGGTGGGTTTGGTACAGGACGTTAAAGACACAATGGATGTAACTGGATTTCTAGAACATTTTGTCACTACTAAAGACCTGGAAGCAGGATTAAAAGCCCTCAAATAAGGAAAGGTTTAATGGAAAGAATTGATGTTCATCCAACGCATACTTATGAAGGGTTTAAATTACGCAACGGAAAACCATTCCCGTTTGGTGCAACCCTAGTTCCAGGAGGGGTTAACTTCTCGATTTTTTCGAGTTATGCCAAATCCTGTACTCTAGTTCTATTTGAAAGACACGCCAAAAAACCTTTAGTCGAAATTCCTTTTCCTGAAGAATTTCGGATTGGTAATGTTTATTGCATGACTGTCTTTGACCTGGATTATGAAAATCTGGAATATGGCTATCGGATGGATGGTCCGAATAATTTCCAGGAAGGTCATTGGTTTGATACTAGCAAAGTCTTGATGGACCCCTACGCCAAAATTATTGGTGGTCGGGATGTTTGGGGTGTAACTCCAGACTGGAATGATATCTATCACCACCGCGCGAGAATTGCTTTTGATGATTTTGATTGGGGAAATGATCGTCCTTTGGAAATTCCCCCAGAAGATCAAATCATCTATGAAATGCACGTCCGCAGCTTTACTCGTCATCCTTCCTCTGGTGTGAAGGAAAAACATCAAGGAACATTTGCAGGTATCAGGGACAAAATTTCTTATCTCAAAGAGTTGGGTGTCAACGCTGTGGAGTTGATGCCTATTTATGAGTTTGATGAGTTTGAAAACAGTCGTCCTAATCCCCAAACTGGAGAAACTCTATATAATTATTGGGGTTACAGTACCGTTGGTTTTTTTGCTCCCAAGGCTGGTTATGCAGCTACGGGCAAATTTGGGATGCAAGTGGATGAGTTAAAAACACTGGTTAAAGAATTACATAAAAACGGGATTGAGGTAATTCTGGATGTGGTTTTCAACCACACGGCTGAAGGTAATGAGCATGGTCCGACAATTTCCTTTCGAGGGATTGACAATAAGATCTACTATATGCTCACCCCAGAAGGGTATTATTACAACTTTAGCGGTACTGGTAATACTCTTAACTGCAATAACCCCATTGTTCGCGGTATAGTTTTAGATTGTCTGCGTTACTGGGCTTCAGAATATCATATTGATGGTTTCCGGTTTGACTTGGCAGCTATTTTAGGTCGTGATCCTTGGGGCGCACCTTTAGCAAATCCACCTTTGCTTGAATCTTTAGCCTTTGACCCGATTTTGGCTAAGTGTAAATTGATTGCTGAAGCTTGGGATGCGGGCGGTTTATATCAAGTAGGTTCTTTCCCAGCTTACGGACGTTGGGCAGAATGGAATGGTAAGTACCGTGATGGTATCCGTAAGTTTTTGAAGGGTGATGGTACAGTTGGGGATGCTGCTCAACGTTTGCAAGGTTCTCCTGATTTGTATGCTTGGTCTGGCCGCGCTCCCGCAACATCAATTAATTTCATTACGGCACACGATGGTTTCACCATGATGGATCTGTTTTCCTACGACGGGAAACATAATGAGGCTAATGGTGAAAATAATAACGATGGCACTAATGATAATGATAGCTGGAACTGTGGTTGGGAAGGTCAAACAGATGATCCAGGTATCAATGCTTTACGCCGTCGGCAAATTAAAAATGCCCTGGCTATGCTGATGGTAAGTCAAGGTGTACCCATGATTCTCATGGGTGATGAAGTGGGACGCACTCAGTATGGCAATAATAATACTTATTGCCATGATAATGACTTAAACTGGTTAGATTGGAAACTATTAGAAACTAATGCAGATTTGTTTAAGTTTTTTAAACACTGTATTGCTTTCCGTAATCTCCACCCAGTCTTAAGAAGTCCCTGGCATTTCCAGAACCGCGATTATGTGGGCAGTGGTTATGCAGATATCACTTGGCATGGCACACAGGCATGGAATGCAGATTGGTCTGATTCTAATCGTAGTCTGGCTTTTATGCTTTGTGGAAAACACGCCAAGCAAGGCACAGTGGCAGATAATTATATCTACGTGGCTATGAATATGCACTGGGAATCTCTGTGGTTTGAACTTCCTGGCTTGCCTTTAGGCATGAATTGGCATATTTTTGCCAATACTGGGGCTACAACACCGGATGATAGTTGGCAACCTGGGACTGAACCAATGTTAGAAAATCAATCAGGGTTGCTTTTGGGCGATCGCTCTATGGCAATTTTGGTAGGTAAATAAAGAAGGAGTCAGGAGCAATCAGTCGGGGATACCCTGCACTGAAGCAAGCTATAGACCCGCAACTGAATTGTTGCACCACCAAATCTACGATTTTGTGGGTGTCTTAAACCCGCTCATTCATCTACCACTCGCACAGAATTCATTCTGATTGCTGACTCTGTGACTCCTGTTCAATAAATTCAAGTTTGGCAAAGTTAAATTTGCCAGTTTTCAACTTCCAATTACTTTTTTGTACTTAAAATACTCACAGGAAATTATGGCTTTAGAAGTAACTCTAAAAACAAGTGAAGATATCGCTCAAATTACCTTAGTTGGAGAACTGGATGCTAGTACAGCAACAGTTTTTAAAGACAAGGTAGAAGAGGCGGCTAAACTTAATCCTCAACGTTTAGTGCTAATGATGCAAGGACTAGAGTACATGGCCAGTGCCGGACTCCGGGTGCTAATCTTCGCTAAACAAAAGATGGGAACAGATGTAAAAATCTATATGGTTGGCGTTCAAGAGACTGTATTAGATACTATTACGAAGACTGGCTTTGACCAAAGTGTTTATTTGGTAGATGAGTACAACGTTTAATAAATAAGCAGACTGTAGCAATTTTATATTGCACCAAATACAATCTGAATTTAATTGTAGAAACGTTCTGAATTTAATTATAGAGACGTTCCATGGAACGTCTCTACAGTGGTTAGAAAATCACAAAAAGTCATTTTCATAGATAAAATTAGCAACACTAGAAATTTGCAAAGATACAGATGTTTCCGCTCTTATGAGGTACATCTTAGCCCCCTCATCGCTTGCACCGGAGGGGGTTGGGGGTGGGGTTCTTATACCTCATAACACCTGGAAGTGCTGTATCAATCTTCGTTTCTCTTAAAGTTGCAAATATTCAATTGAATTATCGATCAATATCAAAACCAGTGTTTATGGAAACTTTAACCGTATCGGGAACATTAGACTCTTTAGGAGCGATCGCTAAATATGTGATCCAAGCGGCCCAATCAGCGGGTTTGGATAAAAAAGCCAGCTATAAGCTGCGTCTAGCAGTTGACGAAATTGCCACTAACATAATTATTCATGGCTACGAGGAAGCTGGTTTGCAAGGCCAATTAGATATATCTGGGACTTTTCAGGAATCAACTTTAACTATTTGTATTGAAGATACAGGAGCCAAATACGATCCTCATGAAAAGGTAACTGTCGCATCTGAAGAATTAAATAAGCCATTGGCAGAGCGTTCCATCGGTGGACTGGGCGTATATTTAGCCATTCAAGGTGTTGATGAATATTTCTATGAACGTGAGGGAGATAAAAATCGCAACATTTTTGTGATCAATTGCAAATAGACGATTTTATAGATGTTTGTTTAGGCTATATTGAGTTAATTCAGCCCCGATTAATCTAAGTTAGTAGGTTAAGCATTTGCACAATAGAAAACATACAGGTATTAGGCATCTAATCTTTGAGACAATTCAGTTTACGTTCATGGTGGGAATCATTTGCTTAGGGGAGGAATGTCACTGACTCAACCCTAAAGGGATTGAGCTTGTAAAGAACAAACTTTACAACGCAAGCAGCGACTAGCCCATTGAGACTAATCCTGATACGCACTTCCGAATACTTCCCCAGTTCGGATTATCTGCAAGACTGTTTGTTA
>JANMEE010000339.1:0-13018 GCA_031376645.1 Dolichospermum sp. OTE_75_concoct_329_sub
TGAACGGGTTTGCTGGTTCCCGGGATTATATCCATTCAAAAATCAGCATTTAAATACCACAGTGAATAAATTCACTCGTGTCGCTTCCCTCTGTTGGGAGCCAAGCCACTGAGTTTCCCGCATACCGCGAGGTTTTATGAAGTTGAGACTAGTTTCTGTTCAAAACATAAAACTCCTACCCAGAAAGGTTTTTAGGTTTATCGGTTAATTTAAAATCGAAGTCTAAAATTATTACTGAATAAGGTTTATATCCTTTGAAACAGAATTGAGTTTAAAGTCCAACAGTTTACCAAGTTGCTTTCTAATATTTCACCCTGTAAAAATTTCTGCGTCTATTCAAAAAAAGCCGTAGGTATTTGTAGAGAGTAATTTTATTGAAACTTACGGTACTCTGCATGATAGGTGATTTATTTAAATGCGACTTTGTACAACTTTATGGCGCAAATCAAAAAACTCCTTGCAGAATTCAGGAATAATCCTAAAAATGTGAACTTTGCTGATTTAGTGAAAGTTTGTAATCATTATTTTGGAGAAGCCAGACAGTAAGGAACGAGCCATTGTGTCTACAAAACACCTTGGGCTGGAGATCCGCGAGTTAACATTCAAGAAGAAAAAGGACAAGCAAAGGCTTATCAAGTTAAGCAGGTTTTAGCTGCAATTGAAAAAATTGAGGAAATAGAAAATGGTTAACTACACTCACTATACATATAAAGTTACTTGGTCAGAAGAAGATCAAGAATTTGTGGGATTGTGCGCTGAATTTCCTAGTATGTCTTATCTCGATAAAGACCAAAATGCCACACTTAAAGGTATTACAGATTTAATAAAAGATGTGGTAACCGATATGGAATCTAATGGAGAGATAGTTCCAGAACCTCTTGCAGAAAAAACTTATAGTGGTAAATTCCAAGTTCGGATTACTCCAGAGTCACATCGTAAGTTAGCTATAGAAGCCGCAGAGGAAAAAGTTAGCTTAAATCGCTATGTGAGTTATAAACTTGCATAAAATAAGTTTTTAGTCCGTAACTAAAAACTTATTTTAAAAGCACTTAGATTGATTTTCTATGTGCTATTTGATTTTTTGATTTAGACAATCAATTATCTCATCAAGTAGACCACTGAGTGAACTACTTTAAAATTAGGCTGACAAATCTGGATCAATTCCCAATTCGCGCAACTTAGCCGCTAATCGTTCTGCTCTTTGATGTTCTTGTTCTGCTCTTTGGTGTTCTTGTTCTGCTTGTTCTGAACTCCACAGCAACAAATTGCCTGACTTATCCCACCAACGTAGCCAGTTCATGGTTTGTCCCAATCTTTCCCCCGACCAAATCCCCAGATATAATTCTAGTTCTGGAATCCATACCCGCCCCTGTGCATCTGCTGAGTATAAAACATATTTGCGGTCTTGCAAATAACGCACTTCCAGACTACCTTCATAAGGGTCATAGGTGACATAAGTAGGAACTTGTAGAACCTGTTCGTAAAAGTGCAGTTTGCCATAGGGAGGAGTTGATCTAACGGATAATTCTCCTCCGTCTCCGTCTGAAAGAAACTCCATCACAATTGTCACCGTAGCACCATCCGTATTCGGGGTATAACTACGACGAATTACACCCTCTGCTACAGAATGCACTTGAGGTACATAAAACCAGTCTGGAGCTTTGACAACAATCTTTTTATTAACTGTAGCTACTAAACCCAAATTAGAGCCAATTAGCATTTCTGGCTGGATATATCCTGCTGCTCCCAAGGCATCTGTGAGGGCTGCGGCCAAAGAAGGTTGTTGAATATTTTCCACAGGCTCGTCGGGTAATATAAAGTTGGCTGGTAAGGTTTCCCAGGTAATCGTAGGTTTAACTTTAGGAGATGAGATTTGGAGAACCATTTAATTTACCCTCAACCAGAAATGTTTGTGCAAATTAACTAAAGTATATCAAAAGTTGAGACTTAATTTAAAATAATATCCCAACTTTTAATTTTTACAATTTATGGTTTCACCAATCACTGCTACTGTTCTCATCCCAGACTTGCAATTTCAATTCTTGTAAATAGGTTAACCCATTTTCAATTTGTGCTTCTGTTCCTTGTAAATCTAAATCAAACCAACCATCACCTACAGCATCATGTCCGAGAATTGCAGCTTTGATATTTACAATCAAGCCATATTCTGAAACTAGGCGAGAAATTACAGGTTCTTGATGATGATCTTGCGGAATTCTGACGCGGATTCTCTTATTTGTCAGGATATTTTCACTACTCATAACAACTCCTAAGATGTAATGTAATTTAATAGTTGGTTAAAAATTAGTAATTACCAGTATTTAATTACCAATTATTCAACTTCTTTAATACTGGTTTTTCGTTCCACAATTTCCTTAACTATTAAGGTGATTACTGCTAAGAATGCTAACAACACAGCAGCAGAAAAAGCTGCTTCAGTTTCATATTGTTTGTAAGCATCTTCCACGAATAAGGGTAAACTCTGGGTTGTATTGGCTATGTTACCAGATACCACAGAAACTGCACCAAATTCACCCATGGCTCTAGCATTGGTTAAGATTAAACCGTAGAGTAAGCCCCAACGAATACTTGGTAAAGTTACCCGCCAAAAAGTTTGCCAATCGTTTGCACCTAATGTTTTAGCAGCTTCTTCTTGATCTTTGCCAAATTCTTCTAAAATGGGAATTACTTCTCTGGCCACAAAAGGCATACTCACAAAAGCGGTAGCTAATACCATTCCTGGAAAAGCAAAGACAATCTGAATATCATGAGCTTGCAACCAAGGACCAAACCAGCCATTTCTACCGTACAATAGGACTATCATTAACCCGGCAACGACTGGGGAGATGGAAAAGGGCAAATCAATGATACTGAGAACTATAGCGCGTCCTGGGAATTTATGTCGAGCGATCGCCCAAGCTGCACATAAACCAAAAACGGCATTCACAGGGATAGAAATCGCAGCTAGTAATAGAGTTAACCAAGCTGCATGAAGAAATTCCGGTTTTGCCAAGTTAGATAAAAATGGTCCAGTTCCCTTTTTGAAAGCTTCAAAAAAAACGTTAATAGCGGGAATGTATTGAACCAGAAATAAATAAGCAACTGCAATTCCAATTAACAGTGGTGGCACCCAACTTTTTTTTCTCGGATTTTTAACTTTATCTATTGTCATATCTTCTTGCCCAAGCTTGTAAGAAATTAATTGCTAATAACATCACCAAAGAAATTCCTAATAAAACTACACCAATTACGGTTGCACCAGCATAGTCATATTGTTCCAATCTTTGGAAAATTAACACAGGTGCAATTAAATCTTTATACGGTGTATTAGAAGAAATAATTACTGTTGAACCATACTCTCCCACAGCGCGGGAAAAACCCAAAGCCACACCAGTTAAAATTGTCGGAAATAAAGGCGGTAAAATTACTTTCCAGAAAGTTTGCCATTCAGAAGCGCCTAAACTCCAAGCAGCTTCTTCAATTTCCGATTCCATTTCTTGCAATACCGGTTGTACAGTTCTCACCACAAAAGGTAAAGATATAAATATCATTGCTACCCCAACTCCCAAGCGAGTAAATGATACCTTAATTCCCATTGGTGCTAATAGTGAACCCAGCCAACCATTCTCACTGTAAACTGTTGCTAGTGTTAAACCTGCTACCGAAGTTGGCAAAGCAAAGGGTAAATCTACTGTCGCATCAATAATCCGTTTTAAAGGAAAATCGTAACGCACCAATACCCAAGCAATCAAAGTTCCAAATACGCCATTCAGCAAAGCGGCAAACAATGACGTAACAAAAGTAACATTATAAGTCGCCAATGCTAATTCATTCGTAGCAATTTCCCAAAACTTTTCTGGAGATTCTGTACTAGCTTTGAGAAACATGGCAGTAATAGGAATAAATAACATAAAAGTTAGATATCCTAAAGTAATTCGCCAAGTCCAAGGAAGACGAATTAAACTATCTACAAACACCTTCCAAATCGGAGGTTTAATATGAGTTTGTACAGAAGAAGATATAGCCATAATTTAGTTATTTTTTGAAGAACAAGTAGGTTAGCGTTGAAAATTATCGTTATGGCAAAGCAAAGGTAAAAGTGAAGATCGTAATGGATAATAAAGTTACTGTTTTAATCCTGTTTATCCTCTAATCCTGGACATCCTGATATGGCTAACGCCACGCTCCGCTATCAGACAATTGTCAATTACTTTCTATTCTTAGCTTGAATTTGGTCAAAGATTGCCCCGTCAGCAAAGAATTTTTTCTGAACTGCATCCCAACCGCCTAATTCTTGAACTGTGCCTAAAGTCTTGATTGGGGGATATTTCTCGACAAATTCTTTACTCTTAGCGACTGTTTCATCAACAGGGCGAAATCCGACTTTAGCAAATTCCTGTTGTGCTTCGGGAGTAAACAAATATTTAACAAAAGCTTCCGCTACTTCACGATTACCATGTTTATCAACATTCTTATCAACAACAGCAATAGGATTATCAATGGAGATATTTACATCAGGAAGAATATAATTTGTTTTTTCACCCTTATCTTTTGCCAAAACAATCTCATTTTCATAGTTGATTAAAGCATCACCTTGACCTTGTTTAAAAAATGCGTCGGTGGCTTCACGAGCATCTTTAGTTAATACAGGTACATTTCTATAAACCTTAGTTACAAATTCCGTGGCTTTTGCTTCATCTCCACCAGTTTTAATCACTGAATTCCAAAGTGCGAGAAAGTTCCAACGCGCTACCCCAGAAGTTTTTGGATCTGCGGTAATTAGTTTAATATCATCTTTCGCTAAATCTGCCCAATTCTTAATCCCTTTGGGGTTGCCTTCACGAGTTACTAAAGCGGCGACAGATTTAGATACAATGCCATTATGAGGAAATTTTTTCTCCCACCCTGGCTGAATTAATCCCGCTTTTTCAATTTTTTGCGTATCTAGAGCCAGTGCTAGATGAACAATATCAGCTTCCAAACCATCAACTACAGCGCGGGTCTGCGAACCGGAACCGCCATAGCTTTGTTTGAATACCACAGTTTGGTTATGTTCCTTTTGCCATTTTTCCACAAATTTGGGAATAATCGCGGCGTGAGCAGCTTTAGTCACAGCAAATGATACAAGAGTTAATTCTACATTCCCTTTTTTACCAGTATCAGCAGTTGTATTAGGGGAATTACTATTGTTTGTCCCAGTACAAGCAGCAAGAGATACACTTAATACCGCTCCAGCCAAGAAAAGTGATACAAAGCCTTTGAGCGAATTTATACTAAACCTAAGTTGCAATTCTTTCCATGATAGTCGCCACAAATTCATGATTTTTCCTCCTGTGAAACTACGGTTAATTAATCTTTCAGCTTACAATTGCAATTTAGCGCGTAATGCCTAGTTCTTAACACCAGCTAAAACTGCATATTCCCTATCGTCAATATGGAGATTTTACCAGTTTCAGGATAAATTACAACATCTCTAATTGACAAGTATCAATTTTTGATCATCTTTATGTCAGTCAAAAAAAGAAAATATACTTAATTAATTTGATATTTTAAATACTTTAAAAATAAATTTTTGACAGTAAATATAGAATTATATTTGCCAAAATATCTAATTCAAAACCTTTTCAGGCAATTAAATCATTAAAAGCAATTGCAATATTTAATACATACAATACTCGATAGGAAAAGGATTGTTTTTAGGTGCAAAAACTATTGATTTTATTTATTACATCTGATATGCTCTTTTTCAAGACGGTAAATACGGTATCTCGATATAACTACCGTAGATTGTATTAAGACCAATTTAAGGACATCCCATGACAGATATTTCTTCAAACACTGCGAAATTTTCTCCAACAACAAAGCCATTATTTCCTGCGCTGTTCTTAGCAACAGGTTTAAGTGTAAGCACTATTATGCCAGTATTTGCAGGTACAGCCCAGAAAACACAACTATTGAGTCAAAGTGGTAAGAAAGTTGAAATTACTTTGGTTACTTATGCTGTTACCAAAGCTGCTTACGCAAAAATTATTCCCCAATTTGTAGCGAAATGGAAAAAGGAAAAAGGTCAAGATGTGGGAATTCGGGAAAGCTACGGTGGTTCTGGATCTCAAACCCGTGCTGTTATTGATGGTTTACCCGCAGATGTGGTAGCTTTAGCGTTAGCGGGAGACATTAAAAAAATTGAGCAAGCAGGTTTAATTCAACCAGGTTGGGAAAAGGAAAGTCCCAATAACTCAATTGTTACCCGTTCAGTAGTTGCTATTGAAACTCGCGCTGGTAATCCGAAAAAGATTAAAAATTGGGCTGATTTAACTAAACCTGGTGTTCAAATTGTTACTGCCAATCCTAAAACATCTGGTGGCGCTAAGTGGAATTTCTTAGCTTTGTGGGGTGCTATAGTTAAGAATGGTGGCAATGATACCCAGGCTTTAAAATTTGTAACCGCTGTGTTTAAAAATGTAGTTGCATTACCCAAAGATGCACGGGAATCTAGTGATGCTTTTTACAAAAAAGGTCAGGGTGATGTATTACTAAACTATGAAAATGAAGTCATTTTAGCTGCTCAACAAGGCAAAGCCGATACTTCTTATGAAGTTCCGGCAGTTAATATTTCTATAGATGCACCTGTGGCTGTTGTGGATAAAAATGTTGATAAGCATGGAAATCGTGAGGTTTCTGAAGCTTTTGTCAAGTTCCTGTTTACTCCAGAAGCACAACGTGAGTTTGCTAAAGTTGGTTTTCGTCCGGTTGATCCAACTGTAACCAAAGAAGTCAAGAATAAATTCCCTTATATTGCCCGACTCTACACTGTAACTGATCTTGGTGGTTGGAGTACAGTACAGAAGAAGTTTTTTGCTGATGGTGCTATTTTTGATAAGATTCAACGGGAACGACGTTAATTTTCTAAAAAATTCAGGGTGGGAATTACCCACCTTAACCAACAGGAATTAATCATGATCTTGTTGATTTAACCAAGTTACTAAATCACCAAATTCGGAAATATTAAACAACGCAGCACCTAAACTTTCTAACTTTTCCACTGATAAAGCTTTTACCCTATCAATGATTTTAGAGTCAAGTTCTCCAAACCTTTGATTAAGTAACATTAAACAGAATTTAACTTCTCCTTTTTGTTCTCCTTTTTGCTCACCCTTTTGGAAAATATCCTGATAAATTACTGATTCTTTCATAATATCCTCACTCAATAATTGACGAATAAAATCTTTCTCAAACCGCAAACCCGCTAAAATCTCTGTGTAAGCTGCAATATCCTGTTTAGTGTCTTTATCTGCTATTTTAGCAAGATTATTGGCAACTTGGGATAATAAGCTTTGAGGTACATTTGTCCGTGCTAATGGTGCTAAGGGCAATAGAGCCAAATTATTGAGAAATAATTCCGGTTCTTGTTCCCACATTCTGATTGCTCGATAACGGTGATGTGTGGTTTCATTAATGTATTCTTCAATAAAAGCGATTTCGTCATTTGTTTCTTGTAGGAAAATCACTACTTGAGTTACAGGAACTCCATATTGACGTATCAATCTTACCGAGTAATCTAAGGTTCTGAAAGGAATGGGAGGCTTAGATCTAGGCTTGGTTTGAAATTCAAGATGTAAAATTCGGTTTTCTGTTTGCAAGAAACTGACAAAATCAGCGCGAATTGGTTCTATACTTAGTTCAGTTTTTAAGACTTTGATAGTCTTAGGTGCTTGGGGAAGTAACCATGTAGCAAAGTCTAAGGGATATTTTTCCGCTAGAAGTTTGCAAACGTTGTCAAAACTCATTATGCTTTTTATTGATGTGTAAATACTATCGCCAAAATCCTGAAACCTTATTGATATCGTCACGATTTTATTGGGTTTCAGACCTATTTGGGAAAATTGTTAATAGTATAGTATTGTTGAGAGTAGTATGTTATTAAGAAATAGTAAAGATAAAAATCCTCTCAT
Source organism: Dolichospermum sp. OTE_75_concoct_329_sub (assembly GCA_031376645.1). Lineage (GTDB taxonomy): Bacteria > Cyanobacteriota > Cyanobacteriia > Cyanobacteriales > Nostocaceae > Dolichospermum. The sequence goes on from JANMEE010000339.1 coordinate 7,953, forward strand.
AATGCAGGATTTTTATGCGCGTATACCAATGTGCTATTATGCACCGTGGCATCCGTTTTTGTAAATTTGATGTAATTTCTTTTAACAGTAGTTAAATATTGTAATGTTTTGTATACCCTTGTACATTAATTTAAATTAATTTAGTGTACGTAGAATACAAGCAATACATACTTGATTTGATTAACTGGAATGCTATAGCGGTTCTCGGTTGGATGAAATACAATCGAGGATGGGGAAACCCCGCTCCTACAGGATTTGTAATTTAATGACTGTATCTCATCTAAATGAATACAGATGTATAAATTAGATAGTAAAGTTGTAGTGTAATGAAAGTTATGGAATTGGACACTTTGTTAGGTGCATTTCAAGAATGTATTAGACTGCAATACAATGGCAACTTAAAGTTTAAAGATACACTGGGAAATGAATGGACTTTTTATTACCACCTAGGACAGATAGTATGGGCAACGGGTGGGATTCATCCTCGTAGACGTTGGTTGAGAAATATTGCTTTAATTTGCCCAGAACTTGACATTAATCAACTTCTACTGCGGGAAGAAGAGATATTAATAGATTATTGGGATTATCTACTTCTAGAGAATTTATATCATAAACAGGAAATAAATCAGACACAATTTAACGACTTTGTAGTGAAAACTGTAGAGGAGAATTTATTTGATTTATCACAACAGGTAAATGTTAGTAATTTCAGTTGGGAACTTAAGCAAGATAACATTTTAAAAACTATTCTCAGTTCGACAAATACAAATATGTTTCTTGAGGAAATGAAAAATTCCTGGAATGATTGGTCAAATGCTGGTTTATCTGGGGTTTCCCCCAACTTATCACCTATTTTAACTCAACCAGAAAAGCTCAAGCAACAAGTCAACACTATTGTTTATAAAAACTTTAAGCGGTTAATTAATGGTCAGAATACTCTCTGGGACTTAGCTGCAAAAATGCAGATAAACATTGTGTCTGTAACTAAATCATTACGTCCTTTGATAAATCAAGGGATTGCAGAATTTGTAGAAGTACCTGATATTCAATTATCAACTACAAAAGTTTCAAAAAACTCTCCGTCAAAACCAGGAAAATATAATAATTGTCCTATGATTGCTTGTATTGATGATAGTCTGCAAGTAGTTAAAATTCTAGAAAATATTGTTACATCCCATGAAATGAATTTTGTTGGTATTCAAGATCCTTTACAAGCCTTACCTGTGTTAATTGAGAATAAGCCAGATTTAATATTTTTAGATTTGATTATGCCAGTAGTTAATGGTTATCAAATTTGTGAACAATTACGGCGTATTTCTGTTTTTAATACAATACCAATTGTCATATTAACAAGTAGTGATGGAGCATTTGATAGAGTTCGGGCTAAGATATTTGGTGCGACTGACTTTATTAACAAGCCTATAGAAAAAGATCGAGTATTTGCGATATTGAATAAGTATTTATATACAGGTTCTATGAATAAATATTGCCAGAATTTCGCTTTGTCTTATTCAGAAGTTGATTCTTGAGAATTAGGAAATTGTCAAGGGTAAACCATCCTGAAATATTAATAATTCTCCTGGTTGGATTTGTGTCCAAACTTCGTTATCAGTTAGGGGTGTAGTCACAATCACAGCAACGCGATCTTTTGGTGTCGTTAATTCACTAAAATCTACAGTCATCTCTTCATCAATTAAATGAGCCGCAGCAAAAGGTGCTTGTCTGATAATGTAACAAAGTTTAGTTGAGCAATGGGTAAAAAAATGCTCACCATTTGATAAGATGTAGTTAAAAGATCCAATGGCTGCTATTTCTTTGGTAATTTCATGTAATGTTTGGTAAAGTTCCTTGAGAGGAGGTTGTCCTTGGGGGAAATGCGAACGCAAAGTATTGAGAATTAAACAAAATGCCTTTTCGCTGTCTGTAGCACCCACAGGTTGAAACATACCATTGTTTTCAGGGTTAAAATCTGGTAAGTTACCATTATGGGCAAATACCCAATATCTTCCCCAAAGTTCCCGCCGGAAAGGATGACAGTTTTCTAAGGCTATTTCTCCTTGGGTAGCTTTACGGATATGGGCGATAACATGAGTAGAATGAATGGGATACCGACGGATAAAATTGGCAATTGGTGACGCGATAGAGGCTTCAGCGTCTAAAAAAATGCGACATCCTTTTCCTTCAAAAAAAGCAATTCCCCAACCGTCGCTATGTTCATCTGTTTTTCCTCCCCTTGCAGAAAAACCTTCAAAGGAAAAACAAATGTCTGTGGGTACGTTGCAGTTCATTCCTAGCAATTGGCACATTAGTATTGTAGTTGTAAAGCTAAACTAAAGAATAACTGATTAATTTTGAAGCGATAGCTTCAATGCTCACATTTAATTATAGAATATATGAATATGTCTCGCCTAAAGATATAAAGGCAAGAAGAATAAGGGTTGCAAAGGTTTAATTGTCACTCTTTACTCTTCCTTGTTCCTAATTTCCAAATTCTTGAGTTTCTAATTGTTTTTTAGCGCGTTTTAATTGTTTCCACAAAATATGAATTTCTTTGTAAGCATCCTCTGGAGACATTTTACCAGCAGTTTGTAAATTACAAATATAGCTTACCCGTTGGGAAAATTCTTGAAGACTGGCATTAAAAACTAGATATTCTGGCTTGAACTGACCATAATATGAACTGCGAGGATGGAGAAAATCACATAGTTCAGATAGAAAATCAGATTCCTTTTTCATGGTAATTTCTCAACTTATGCTAAACATTTTGTCAAGTGGTTATACAAAATTGTCCTGATGCAATCTTTCTACTACAAAGACTCGTAAATTGATAGAGATACCGTACTTTTAAACTTGTTATGAGTATATCATATATTCTTTTCCATGGAGCAAGACGTTTCTAGGTGATTTTTTATCAATTTCTCATAGAGAATTTATCAATCTAGTGGAGTTGATTGGCCAAGAAAGAGAAAAATAGCAAATAATAGAATTATGAACAAACGCTATTTTTTGCAAATTGGTGCTGTATTAATCGGCACAGCCTTTTTTTCCCGCTATATCAATTGGAGTTCAGAAACGATGGCACTTTCTAATACAGAGTTTTCAGTGACTAAAACGGAAGATGAATGGAAGAGTATCCTCACATCAGAACAGTTTCAGGTGTTGCGGAAACATGGTACAGAACGCTCCCATACCAGTCCTCTCGATAAACAATATGAACCTGGTACTTATGTCTGCGCTGGTTGTGGACAAGCTTTGTTTACTTCAGATACTAAGTTTAATAGTGGGACTGGCTGGCCGAGCTTTTTTAAACCCATTGAAGGAGCGATCGCTACTACCACAGATCGGTCATTGTTCATGACCAGAGTTGAAGTCCATTGCAGTAATTGTGGTGGACACTTAGGCCATGTTTTCAATGACGGTCCTCAACCAACTGGTCAACGTTACTGTATGAACGGTGTATCTTTACAGTTTACACCTGCGTAGATTACTAATACGGTTCACTTTTGAAACTCTTGCAAGGGGCTTAAACCCCTTGTTTTATTTTATTAAAAGCGAGAAATTGTAATATAGCAGGTAGTATCTACATAAAATTGTGGAAAAAAGGATAAATAAGGATTAGATAATGCAAGTTCTCAAAAGATCCATCAAGCCAGAAAGTTATATATCGTTTCTTCATATCTACCAAACCACGTGGGGGACTGCTGGTGATATTTGTTTAGTTCGTGAATCTGTAGCTGAATCTAGCGCATCGAAGTTTGTAGGCCGCAGAATTCAACTAGCACTCCCTAAAGGAATGGAACGTGATTATTTAGTGAATATTCCAGTAATAAAAATAGCAGGTCATGTCGGTGAGGGGCATCCTAAAGATCCGCAATCTGAATGGGAGGCTTATGATGGTATAGATCCAGAAATAGCAACCACAGTTCTGAAAATTTGGGGCTTTAAGTTAATTGAGTTATAGAAAATTTTAGGGTTTTAAACTGTTCGGCAATTTCTACCCATAACTAGCCTTATGTTACGGAACGTCCATATAATTAACTTAGTCAAGCAACGGAGTTAATTATATGGAAAACCAAGAAGTGACTATTTCAATAGGTGATACTGCTAAAGAGCTTGGTGTGTCAGTAAAAACTGTTCGTAGATGGGCTGATGCTGGTAAATTGCGATTTGAACGCAGTCCATCAGGGCATAGAAGATTTTTTCTGACAGATATTAAACGAATTACACCGCGAGATTTTAATCAGTTAGAAGACCGCATAACTATCAATTATGCCCGCGTTTCTAGCCATGACCAAAAAGAGGATTTATCTAGGCAGATAAAGGTTTTAGAAGCTTTTAGCGGCAGTAATGGTTGGCAGTTTGAGACTATATCTGACTTAGGTAGTGGTTTAAATTACAATAAAAAAGGTCTTCAAAAACTACTGAAACGGATTATGCAAGGTGATGTAGGTAGATTAGTCCTGACTCATAAGGATAGACTTCTCAGGTTTGGTTGTGAGATTGTATTTGCAATGTGCGAAGAATTTGAAACTGAAGTTGTCATGATCAATAAATCAATCGAAGAAACCACTTTTGAACAAGAATTAGTAACAGACATGATTGAACTCATTACTGTTTTTTCAGCAAGACTGTATGGTTCGCGAAGTCACAAGAACAAAAAACTACTGGACAACGTGTCCAAAGTTGTCCAAGAATCTATCCAAAACAGTTGACAGATATGGGTATATACTAGAGTAGTATCAATAAACATTGTCAGGTCGAAAACAATGCTTCTGTGTTTCAAAACCGCGTTAATTCCAAATAACGGACAGGTTACAGCTTTTCGTAAAGCATCTGGAGTAGCTAGACACGCCTATAACTGGGCAAATGCTCAAATCAAGGATATTTTAGCTGCTCAAAAAGAAGGCGAAAAACTTAAATTACCCTCAGCAATAGACTTGCATAAGCGATTAATTGCTGAGGTAAAATCTGAGCATATTTGGTATTACGAAGTTAATAAAAATGTTCCTCAGAAGGCGTTAGCTGATTTACGCCAGGCTTGGGATAGGTGTTTTAAAAAAACATCA
>JANMEE010000024.1:0-9408 GCA_031376645.1 Dolichospermum sp. OTE_75_concoct_329_sub
ATTTGGCTTTGTTGAAATTTGCCTAGCATGGTAATTGGTAATTGGTAATTGGTAATTAGGTCCTTCTTCCTGACTCGGTGACTCCTGACTCCTGACACGAAACAATCTAAAATATAGAAGTCATCTTGTAAAGAATTGTAAGGTTTTTCATGGCAGATCAATTAATTCGGGCAACTGCGGCTAATGGTGGAATTAAAGCTGTAGGTGTGATTACAACTCGGTTAACGGAAGAAGCTCGACAACGCCATAAACTATCCTATGTGGCCACAGCAGCATTGGGAAGAAGTATGGCTGCTGGTTTGTTGATGGCTTCCAGTATGAAACGGGTAGGCTCTAGGGTGAATGTTCGTGTTAAGGGAGATGGTCCTTTAGGTGGTATATTGGCAGATGCGGGCTTAGATGGTACGGTTAGAGGATATGTCAGTAATCCATCTGTGGAATTGCCACCCAATGATCAGGGTAAACTAGATGTTGGGGGAGCAGTGGGTGAAGGTTTTCTTTATGTAGTCCGCGATATTGGCCATGGCTACCCTTACTCTAGTACAGTAGAACTTATTTCTGGGGAAATAGGTGATGATGTTGCTCACTACTTAGCAAGTTCTGAACAGACTCCTTCAGCTTTAGTTTTGGGTGTATTTGTGGGAGAACAGGGCGTAACAGCAGCCGGAGGCATACTGATACAAGTGTTACCCAAGGCGGCTAGGGATGAAGAGCTAGTGGCTACATTAGAATCACGGGTTTCGGCTTTATCCGGGTTTACTCCATTACTCCAATCAGGTAAAACACTGACAGAAATTTTTAATGATTTGTTAGGAGATATGGGATTGAACATATTTCCTGAAAGTCAGATGTTACGCTTTCATTGTGGCTGCTCTTTTGATCGGGTGCTAGGGGCGCTGAAAATATTGGGAGAAGCTGAACTGCAAGACATGATTATGAAAGATGATGGTGCAGAAGCAACTTGTGAGTTTTGCGGTAATATTTATCAGGCAAGTAGTGAGGATTTAACCCAGTTAATTGGAGATTTGCAAACAGAATCTACAATTTCTGGTTAATGTAACCAGTCACACTCAAACCAAACAACAGTAATGTTATTGATGAGAGTGATGAGTGTCAATGATGGGTTTTTTTAGATGGGAAAGTTAGGATAGCAAACATACAGCAGGAGTCACCGCGTAAAACTAGCTTAGTGTCTGGCTTTAAATTGCTGATTCTGTACCTGATTGATCTGCAATCTGCTGTAAAATTATCTATATTGATCTACCTACTTTCATATTGCTATTCAATTAGTGTGGTGTGAGCAATGACAGAGCGGGATATTCCAGATAATTGGTCTAAAGACCAAGCAGGAGAACCAATTGGGCTTGATCCCAACTATATAGAAAATAATCAAACTGCTGATACTGCTGCTATTGGTTCTCATTCTCAGTCCGTGAAGAAAATAAATAAGCAGGATGGCGCAGGTTTGGCTATAAATAATGATTCAGAAGAACAACCACAGGGGATTGCCCCTACTTTTAATCTCAATGTTTTAATTGAGAAATTGCCGCGTTGGACTAAAAACTGGGTCCCGTGGGCGGTAATTCTGACTTTGATTCCTGGTAGTATGGGTTTTCTGGCACTATCCATGCTGTTTAAGCTGCCCTCTGCTCCTAACTGTCCACAAATTTTCTGGCCTTTAGCTAGTGCGTCAGTGAGGTTACACTGCGCTCAGTTGGCGGCTTCTAAGCAAACAATTAATGATTTGCTCCAAGCAATTACTTTAGTCAAACAACTACCAGAAAATCATCCTTTGCGGGGGGAAATTAATCGTCTTTTGGAGGAATGGTCACGGGATATTCTCAAGTTGGCTGATGAGAGTTTCCAAGCAGGGAATCTGGAAGAAGCGATCGCTACATCTCGAAAAATTCCTCCTGATGTCAAAGTTAGTGAACTGGTAGAAGAGCAGATTCAAAAATGGCAGACGATTTGGTCAAAGGCTGAGGGAATTTACCAAGAAGCTGAACAAGAACTGCGTCAACGACATTGGCAATCTGCTTTTATGCTCACAGCTAGATTGCTGCGGGTAAATAATAAATACTGGTCCAGCACTAAATATGATCAATTAAATAATATTATTGTTACGGCGCGGGAAGATGGGGATAAACTTTATAAGGCAGAATATATAGCAAAAAATCAAAATTTAGATAGTTTACTCAAAGCTATTAAATTAGCTGGGACGATTAAACCAGATAGTTATTTGTATCAAAAAGCTCAAGAGTTAATATCAGGATTTGCCCGAAAAATGCTCAAATTAGCACAAGCTCAAATGAAAGAGCACAATGCTGATAGAGCTTTGGAAATTGCCCGACAAATTCCCCCTATTCCTGAATTACAAGCGGAAGTTGATGATTTCATGGTTTTGGGTGAAGCGCAAAGAAGTGCCTTTTTGGGTACTGTCGCTGGGTTAGAAACCGCGATTTCCCAAGCTCAACAAATAGATGCTTCTAGGGATGTTTATAATGAAGCACAAAAATTAATTGCCCGTTGGCAATTGGAAATTGAAGATGTGGCTCGGTTAGAAAAAGCCCGGAATTTAGCTAGTCAAGGCACAGTTAATGATTTAACAGCCGCTATTTCGGAAGTGGAATTAATTCCTGGTAATAATCCCCGTTCTACAGAAGCTCGTCAAGAAATAGGCCGTTGGCGTGGCCAAGTAGAGACGATTGAAGACAGACCATATTTAGATCGGGCTGAACAAATAGCTATTAGTGAAGATGTTAGCTCATTACAAACAGCGATCGCTGAACTTAATCAAGTTCGTTCTGGTAGGGCATTATATCCAGAAGCCAGGAAAAAGATTCGGCTATGGACAGCTAAAATTGAGCGCATTCAAGATCAACCTTATTTAGATCAAGCTAAAGCATTAGCCGATAGCGGTAATTTAACAAATGCTATTAGTGAAGCCAAAAAAATCGCCTCTTCAGGACGCGCTTTATCTGATGAGGCACAATCATCTATAGATGTTTGGCAAGAGCAAATTCGCGCTAAAGACAGTTGGCAAAAAGCCAAGCAAGTCGCAGTTAATGGCACACCACAGGCTTTAAGTGAAGCTATCCAGTTGGCAAATCGAGTCTCTAGTCGTAATACTTTACGTTTAGATGTCAATATTGCCATTGACCAATGGAGTCAACAGTTGTTGGAAATGGCACGTTCTCAAAGTGAGGTGGATGTGGCTAAAGCCATTGATACGGCTAAGTTAATCCCTCGTGGTAGTAGTGCTTACACTGATTCTCAAGAACAAATTAGAACTTGGCGGCAATTTATGATTCCCAAATCACCACCTAGTCCGTCAGTAGAATCTACACCTGAACAAACACCAGCAGTTCAAGAATCTCAGCCTTCAGTAAATCCTAATTAATTATAACTTTGCTAATTTTAAGGAAAGAAGTAGGCTCACGCAAAGGCGTAAAAAGTAAGAGTGTAAAATCCTTGATTTTTCAACTTCAAACTTAAATTTAGCAATATCTTAATCAATTTTTCAATTTTGAGCTTGAATTTGCCTAACTACCGTCAAAGCTGAATAACTCACTCCTGCAGTTCCTTCTCCAGGATGAGTTGAATCCCCAACTAACCACAAATTATTAATAGGTGTCCGATTAGCAAAACCAAATGGTCCAAAAGTAGGAATTCTTTGCCCAATACCACCAACAATACCCCCTTCCCGTCCTGTAAAATGCTCAAAGGTACGAGGTGTGGCTGCTTCTACATAAATGATAGTTTCTGGTTTTAAGTAGAAATATTCAGAAAGTTTGGATATTGCTTCTTGAGTAAATTTTTGTTTTAACCCTTGATAATCTTGAGTATGCCACCAGGGAGTAAAGTCAACAAAGGAAGAAGCTATAATTGTGGCTTTTCCTGTAGGTGCGCGGCCGTCTCCTTCATGACTTACAGAGACAAACAGGGAATTATTTTCACCAATTGGTTTATTAACATCATATAAAAATTGTAAATGCGGTGGACAATCAGGAGGAATTGCACTTTGATCTACACCCAAATAAACTACATAAGCACCGGAAGCTGGGGGGAGTTTTTCTACTCTTTGTTTATATCCAGAAGGAGCATTTTCTCCTAATAATTGAACTAAGTTCTGAACGGTGACATTGGCAATTATATGATCTGCTCTTTCTGTCCAAGTTTCTCCCGTTTTCTGATTTTTAATACCTACGGCCTTAGCTTGTCCATTTTCAACTTGGATTTTTTCGACGGTGTGGCGCATTAGTAATTTACCACCATCTCGTTCTAAAGATTCTACCAAGCGATCGCTCAATACTTGCATACTCCCTTGCAGATGATATAATCCCTGGGGTGATTGGGACACACTCAAGGCTGTAGCTGCATAAAGTAACGCGGTTTCTTCCGCACTGACTTGAGAATATAACTTCAGTTGTAAATCTAAAAATGTCCGCAGTCGGTGGTTATTTCCTAACCCACATAATCGTAAAGCGTCCCCTACAGTAAATAAGGTGAAAGGTGCAGTAATCAAGGTACTTGGACGCACTGCTTGGATTAATTGTCCTAAATCCCATAAATTCCGGGGTGGTAAAACAGGATCACGTCCTTGAAATTCCCAACTAGCATTAAATAAAGTTGTTAATAATTGCCAAAAAGGTTCACTACCGGGAAACTGTTTTTGGCGTTCTGCTTGCCATTTTTGAGGATCACGCCAGACATTAATCGGTGTTGACTCTCTTGGAAGATATACCGCACAAGCTGGGTCGCAAGGTATAGCTGTGGGTAATTCTATATTTAATTCTGAGAAAATGCGGTGATGAATTCCCCCAGGTTCTAAACCTGCAACTTGAGTTGCACCAACATCAAAGGTAAAGCCTTGACGTTTGAAAGTAGACGCACAACCACCAGGAACTATTGCTTGGTCAAGAATCAAAACATTATATCCTCTGTGTGCTAATAATGCCCCGGCTGTGAGTCCACCTATACCCGCACCGATGACGATAACGCGGGGTTGATTTTTTATATGAGTAAGATTTGACATATTTCAACTTCGCTGACTATAAATTGAGAATTAACTTTATAATTCTTCATATTACTAATTATTAGTTTACATAAATTATTTGTTTAGTGCCAGAGTTAAGAACTATCAGACATAGCAAATATCTTTTATTTGTGACATCAAAGAACAGGGAATTAGTTTTTCCTCTAAAGTGACGGGAATCACATATATATATGATTTAGATCCTCTCAAAGCAATCGTCATATTGGCATAATCAGTAATAACCGAACTCTAGCCGAGTTATTAATAGGGAAAACATTAATTACCGACAGCCTATCATAAGTCTGTCGTTTTTTTTGTCATCAGTAACATACTGACTGATGATAACTATAATATTCAAGTTAGGAACTAATAGTCACAGAAAAAAGGCATTTAAAATTCAAAATAAAAGCAGTAGGGGCGTATTGCAATACGCCCCTAGGTTTGTTCAATCAAGAATGCCCGTCACTTTAGTGCGGGAGTGTCAATACCAAATGCGGGGAATTAAAGGGTTTATGTCCTGTTCCTTGCTATAGTACAGTCCGTTGATTAAGACATCGCTTGAATGATGTAATCAAAGTAAGGTGCAGCTTCGGCCGCGTCTTCTGTATTCAATAAATCCAAGGACGCTTGTTTGAGAGAAGTGATAGCTTCTACCATTCCAGGAACAGGAACACCTAGAGAGTTGTACATTTCCCGCACACCAACCAAACCAATTTTTTCAATGGGGTCTTTGTCACCAGCAAGTACACCGTAGGTAATTAGGCGTAAATACCAGCCAAAGTCCCGAATACACAAAGCCCGCTGTTTCTCGCCGTAAGCATTACCACCAGGAGCAATAAAGTCAGGGCGTTTTTGCCAAAGTTTTTTGGTGGCTTCTTGAACGATCTTTTTCTCGTTTTCTGACAGGGTAGCAGCGATTCTTGTCCGCTTTACACCTGTTTCCAAAAATGCTTTGATGTTTTTGAGTTCGCCACTGCTGGGGTAACGCAGTTCGTCGTCAGCTTGGAGAATAACTTGGCTAATTACAGTCATGATTATCTAAATGACCTGAAATATTTATATTTGCTAGTTTACCGACTTAGAGGAACATTAGTGAAGTGTATGGGAAGATAGGGATAAATGAATTTACAATTCGACATTAAGGAACACTCGCTTAGAAGGTGGGAAAGTTCCCTATTCCCTAACAACTGACCAATGACTAATACAATGTGGCGACAAGATGAAGTTATCGAACTGGAAATTACTGATTTAAGCGACACTGGTGATGGTGTGGGACGCTTTGAGCAGCGGGTGGTTTTTGTTCCCGATACCGTTCCAGGCGATCGCCTACTTGTCAAATTATTCAATGTTAAGCCAAAATATGCTTATGGTCAGGTGCAGGAATTATTGCAAGCCTCGCCTCAACGGGTGCGACCAAGCTGTATTGTCGCTGATAAATGTGGTGGTTGTCAATGGCAACATATTAATTATGATTACCAGTTAGTAGCTAAACAAAATCAAGTAGTTCAAGCTTTAGAAAGAATTGGCGGTTTTGTGAATCCACAAGTAGACACTATGTTAGTAACCGCTGCATCCTTTGGTTATCGCAACAAAGTTACTTATCCGATTGGTATGTCTGCAACATATCAGGTACAAGCTGGTTATTACCATAAAGGTACTCATAAATTAATCAATTTGAATCAATGCCCCGTGCAAGACCAGCGGTTAAATCCTTTATTAGCTGAAATCAAATTAGATATCCAAAAGCAGGGTTGGTCAATTTATGACGAAACTCGGCACAAAGGATTAATTCGCCATTTGGGTTTACGCATTGGCCGCCGTACAGGGGAAATCCTGCTAACTTTGGTCGTCAAAGATTGGAATTTAACAGGAATTGAAACCCAGGCACAGCAATGGTTACAGCGTTATTCTCAGTTAGTAGGAGTCTCTCTTAACCGCAATAGCGATCGCACAAATGCTATATTTGGATCAGAAACCCGTTGTCTAGCTGGAACGCCCTATCTGCAAGAAAAATTCGCCGGACTGGATTTTAAAATTAACCCAGATACCTTCTTCCAGGTGTACACAGAAACAGCCGAGGCACTTTTAGAGGTAATTCAGTCAGAACTAAATTTACAAGGTCACGAAGTCCTAGTAGATGCCTATTGTGGTATAGGAACTTTAACTTTGCCCCTGGCTAAACAAGCAAAGCACGTCACCGGCTTAGAACTGCAATCAACAGCAGTAGAACAAGCAATTATCAATGCCCAAGAAAATGGAATTAATAATGTCACATTCCAAGTAGGTGCAGTAGAAAAAATTCTCCAGAATTTGGAAATTATACCAGATGTGGTCTTACTTGATCCGCCCCGCAAAGGATGTGAAGCTAATGTTATCAAAACATTAAGAAACCTGAAACCATCTCGAATTGTTTACGTCAGTTGTAAAGTAGCCACTCTTGCCCGTGACCTAAAGTTACTTTGCGAAGATGGACTATATAGACTGACAAGGGTGCAACCTGCCGACTTTTTTCCTCAAACTGCCCATGTAGAAGCAGCCGCTTTTTTGGTGTTATCAGAACCATGATAAAATTAGTTGATTCTTTACCAAAATTTAAATCAAAAATTTGTAGTCTAGTGGATACTGATAATGCTAGAATAAAATCACATAAAAATAGAAACTCATTTTGTTTTAAAGAAATCGAAGCTGCATAGACTCTTAAAAAAGGTGAATAAAATTGTGTTAATTACAAACCAGCAGTTAACGGGAATATCTTTTTCCTCCTGTTCAGAGATAGCAGTTTTTATTCATCTGCTAAATGAACAAATTAACTTTAGCAAATTGTAAATAAGCCATAATGAATTATCCTGCTAAATGTCTATGTTCTAGCATTTTTATAAATTTAGTTTTAAAGACGGAAGTTTGAAGGCAGCATAACTACCTAATTTTGATCAGAATGCCTGAAAAAGCAAACTGATGTCTAGCTAAATAAAAGCTACGGGGTTTCTCTTGTGATTACCATTTCTCTTCGTCCAGTTGGGCGTGATTGGGGGACAATTAGTTTTGCCTCCACTCTTTATCTTTGTCCAATCCTAGATTTACTTTTGACACATATTCCGGCAAAATTACAATCGGAACTGCGACTAGGACTTCAAGAAGCCCTAGTAAATGCTGCTAAACATGGGAATAATCTTGATCCCGGCAAATTAGTCGTAGTTCGTTTCTCTTTAATAGATAATCAGTATTGGTGGATTATCTCAGATCAGGGTAGCGGCTTCACTCCCTCCCTCGAAGGTGATAGTGATCCCGATGACTATTTACCACCAGACGAAGCAGAAAGTGGACGGGGTATGTCCTTACTACATCAGATTTTTGATCAAGTAAAATGGAATCGCAAAGGCACAGAACTAACGCTTTGTAAGCAATTAGAAAGCCGTCGTTTATTATCTTTGCGACGGTGATAGGAAACAGGAGTTTTTGAATTCTTAATTCATTTATGTCCGTGAGTTGGGCAAGGAGGGGCAGAAATTGACTTATCTAACCAGCCTAAAGCCTGTTGTAGCCTTGCCTGTGCTTCTTGGGGTTCATTTTTGACCAGAAATACCATTGCAGCCGCTGCTTGTTCACTAGCGCGGGAATTGCGGTTAGACTTGAGACGATGCCAATCATCAGGAGAGATACTTAACCTTTCCATAAGTGCCTGTGCTAGTTCTAGAGTGCTAATTTCATTTAGTTGGCTAGTTTGAGACATAAGACTAAGTACCGAGTTAAAAGGAAAAGTTATGATTTAATCATCATAGCTAATGACTAATCACCAATGACTAATTTAGAGGAAGATCCCCAGTCAGATTTTGCACAGGAACTAGAGGAAGTAGAGACTTCACTCCGATTTTTGAAAGATAGATATGACCAAGTGCAGAAAGATGAACTACAAAAGGCACAATGGCAACAAGAATTACAGAATCTAAAGCAAAATAGAAAGCAGACTCCAGAAATTAAAGCTGAGTTAACCCGTCTTCAAAAACAGTTAGAAACCTTAGAAATTAACTTAGAAAGCCATTTATTTTCTTGGACTAGCCTGAAAAGACCTTTTTGGCAAGCTGTCCGTTTTGGGGGTTTAGGCGTTATTATAGGTTGGTTATTAAAATCTTGGGTTGGTTGATTTAAAAAATCCCTAACTAAGAGGTTGTTTGATAGCAAAGCGTGGCGTAGCCATAAAGTAATCTCAGGTATGTTTGTTTACCCCCCTTAGTCCCCCTGACAAGTGTAGGTTTTTTACATTGAGATTGATAATAGGGGCCAGACTTGGCAGACAAGGAGGGAAAGTGGACAAGGAGGAAGGAGAAAGAAGAATTAAAACCTATGAAGATAGGGAACATATCGGGCGGAATTTT
>JANMEE010000073.1:0-36673 GCA_031376645.1 Dolichospermum sp. OTE_75_concoct_329_sub
GTATTTAAATGCTGATTTTTGAATGGATATAATCCCGGGAACCAGCAAACCCGTTCAAGTCCCCTCGCCCAACTAATCCAAAATGTCTTGTCTTTAACCAACGACTTAACAAACAGTCTTGCAGATAATCAAAACTGGGGAAGTATTCGGAAGTGCGTATCAGGATTAGTCTCAATGGGCTAGTCGCTGCTTGCGTTGTAAAGTTTGTTCTTTACAAGCTCAATCCCTTTAGGGTTGAGTCAGTGACATATCTAACAGTTTGTCTAATAATCTATTTTAGCTCATCAACGCAGATTAAGACATTTGCTGATTTACTCTATCCTAAGCATAGGATTTATTGATGTATGTATTCTCTTATGCTAACATGGCGTAAAAACTTATGAAGAAATTGTTACGAAGTTTAGTAGAATGACCTCATTACACAAATGAGTATTTTTTCTTATTGACATGATAGCGGATCAATTTCCTTGGCTTACCGCAATTGTCCTATTTCCCCTCCTGGCATCCTTTCTTATCCCTGTGTTGCCGGATAAAGACGGCAAACTTGTCCGTTGGTATGCACTGGGCGTAGGTATTGCCGACTTTATTTTGATGTGTTACGCCTTTTGGAAGCATTACGATGCCAGTAATACCAGTTTTCAACTCGTAGAAAACTATGCCTGGATGCCCCAGATAGGACTCCACTGGGCAGTTTCCGTTGATGGTATTTCCGCTCCCTTGGTACTTTTGGCGGGTTTTGTTACCACCCTGGCGATTTTTTCAGCGTGGCAAGTTGACCGCAGACCAAAACTTTTCTATTTTCTCATGCTTGTGTTGTATTCTGCACAGGTTGGGGTATTTGTCGCCCAAGACTTACTCTTATTTTTCATTATGTGGGAAGTCGAACTAATTCCCGTCTATTTATTAGTCTGTATTTGGGGTGGACAACGGCGACGCTACGCAGCTACAAAATTTTTACTTTATACCGCAGCAGCTTCTATATTTATCTTGGTAGCAGCCCTGGCAATGGGGTTATATGGCGGCGGAAATGTCACTTTTGATGTTGTAGAACTAGCACAAAAACAATATCCCCTCACGCTGCAACTGTTACTATATGCAGGTTTGTTAGTTGCCTTTGGCGTAAAATTGGCAATTTTCCCCTTCCATACTTGGCTACCTGATGCCCACGGTGAAGCATCTTCTCCCGTATCTATGATTTTGGCGGGTGTGTTATTAAAAATGGGCGGATATGGACTAATTCGCCTAAATCTCGACCTGCTTGCCGATGCTCATATTTATTTTGCCCCGGTTTTGGCTATTCTCGGTGTTGTCAATATTATCTATGGTGCTTTAAATTCCTTTGCCCAAACGAATATGAAACGGCGTTTGGCTAATTCGTCAATTTCTCACATGGGTTTTGTATTACTAGGAATTGCATCTTTTACCGATTTGGGCATCAACGGCGCAATGTTGCAAATGATCTCCCATGGTTTAATTGCTTCCGTGTTGTTCTTTTTGGCTGGTGTAACTTATGACCGTTCCCGCACAATGGTAATGGCAGAAATGGGCGGTATTGGTCAAGCCATGCCGAAAGTATTCGCGCTCTTTACAATGGGAGCAATGGCATCTTTGGCTTTACCAGGAATGAGTGGCTTTGTTAGTGAACTGGCGATTTTTATCGGCATCACAACTAGCGATGTTTACACTTCCACATTCTGCACTGTCACGGTTTTTCTAGCCGCTGTGGGAGTTATTCTCACACCTATTTATCTGCTTTCTATGCTGCGTCAAGTATTTTACGGTTCTGGGGCAGCCCTGATGTGCGATATTAACAATGCCGGCTTTGAAAATCAGGAAGATGAAGGAACGGCTTGTTTTGGTACAGATTGTCTCCTGCCTGGGGAAACTTTATATACTGATGCCAGACCCCGTGAAGTGTTTATTGCTGCCTGTTTTCTGGTGTTAATTATTGGTATTGGTTTCTATCCTAAAGTGGCTATGCAGATGTATGACGCGAAAACTGTGGCTATCAATGCTCATGTTCGCCAATCTTATACGATCATGTCCCAAACTAATTCTCGTGTTTATGCCAGTGGATTCTTCCCTGGGCAAATTCCAGCAACCGAGTTAACACCTGTTTTGGGAACATTAAAATAGGCAACTAACGACTAAGAGAAGTATGGAGAACTTGACACTCTCCTACTCCTTAAATATTTATCAAATTACTTGACTTTAATATTGAGGACAAAGAGAGTTAAGATACACAAGGTTTCTCAACTTTCTCTATAGAATTATTGCACTAATTAAACTCATGAATGCTGCTCCCTTAATTCGCTTTACATCTTTATCACTCATAACAGTTTTGGGGCTGCTATCACCTGCCTATGCTGAGGTAAAAAAGCCATCCAATCCTGTTAGTCAAACAAAACTTACTACTCCAGCAAAACCCGCTACTCCAGCAAAACCAACTACTCCAGTCAATCCCGTTAATACAGATCAGCCTAACACCCTCAGCCCAACTGGAATAAGTGGTAATATCTTAAGTATTGAGGGAGGCGATCGCTTAATAAAAGATGCAGAGCAAGCAGTTACTAGTCAAAATTACACCCTGTCCATCAAAAAATTCCAAGAAGCTCGCCAAGTTTATAATCAATTATCCAGCATTTATCAAGACCTCAATGCTAGTTTTACAGGTATTGACATTCGTGCATCGGATTCTCACCGCAAGAATGCCTTAGCAACTGCACAAAAACGAGATGAGGCTACCTATCAATTAGCCCTAGTTCATCGAGCGCAAAATCAGCCAGAATTTGCCATACCTTTGCTAGTGCAAATCATTAAAAGTCAAAACCCTACCAGAGAATTAGGGAAGAAAGCTTATCAACAATTATTAGAATTAGGTTTTGTCGATGTACCCTTTCCCCGTCAAGGTAATAAATAATTGGCAAAAGGTAACAGGCAACAGTCAACCGCAACATATCTGTTAATAATAGAGAAGTAAGTTTTTTCAGGAATGGCGATGATAAGTCCGCAGCAAGTCGAGGAAATGATCAAGGCAGGGCTGCCAGATGCCCAAGTGCAAGTACAAGACTTGACAGGTGGTGGTGATCACTATCAGGTAACAGTAGTTTCATCGCAGTTTGCAGATAAAAGACTGGTGCAACAACACCAACTAGTTTATGGCGCATTGCAACAAGCCCTGTCAAGCGAAGCCATTCATGCTTTAGCTCTTAAAACCTACAGTCCCGCAGATTGGCAAGCAGCAAACTAATTTGAAATTGAGGATTTTGGATTGAGAAAACAAAGTCTCAACTTGTATCAACTCTTGACTTTCACAAAATAAAGGAAATAACTAATCATGACCCCAGAAACCAAAGCAAAAATTGATAACTTACTACAACAAAACAAAATTATGGTTTTCATGAAGGGCAATAAATTAATGCCCCAATGTGGTTTCTCTAATAACGTTGTGCAGATTCTCAATACCTTGGGAGTTCCCTTTGAAACCCTAGACGTACTTGCAGATTCTGAAATTCGTCAAGGCATCAAAGAATATTCCAACTGGCCAACAATTCCCCAAGTATACGTTAATGGTGAATTCCTGGGTGGTTCTGATATTTTGATTGAAATGTACAATAAAGGTGAATTACAACAAACAGTAGAAGTAGCCCTAGCTTCTTAATATAAAACGCCACAAGACAAGATCCCCGACTTCTTTAAGAAATCGGGGATCTAAAATTTTCACTTTTTACAAAAAAAACTATGAATAGTAAAACAAAAATAGAAGATTGTGGTTATACATTCATAGGTTCAGCCGTTGATAATGTGATTCGCCATTTTGAAGGTCAATCATCTCTACAATTATATCCTGACTTTCGAGAACGGCGAGAACGTGCTAATGAATTATTATTTGAGTTAGTTGGTAAACAACCTGGCTTATTTTATATTCGTCGTCAAGGAACTGGAAAAGAACCAGGAGAAGAAATTTGGGAGTTAATTATTGCCACAGACCAAGATAACTTTCAACTACCAAAAAGATTAAAAAAACTAGAAAAAACTTTAGGATTTAAAGCTGCTATTCGTCAAGATGGATATGGTGGCTTTAAAATTTTATCCGCTTATTTACTACATGAATTGCGGGGAAATATTGACGGCTATGCTTTATCTTATTGGTTGCGATTAATCCCCAATCATCAACATCGTCTGGATATTCCCAAACCATTATTGGCAAATATTAAAAATATGCCAATTTGCGGAAATCATGTCCCCACAGAAGATCAACTTAAAGCCTGGAAAGCTTTTTTAAAAGTTGAAGAACGCATTGCTAAATCTCGACAATTTTGTGTATTCTTCCTTGGTCATAATTATGGCTCAAATTCTCGACAAATCGCTTTAGAAATTAAAGTTAATTCAGCCACTTTAGATGGTTCTGAAGAACATTCTTTAGGTGTAGATAACTTTTGGGAACGGGTAAGAAAGGCTAAAAATCAAGATGTTAAATTTTTAGATTCAGTCCCTACAGATAGAAATCGCCGTAACAGTCGTCAACTAGGAACTATTGAAAAAATTGATCAAAAACATAATCTTATTCATATTCGCTTAGAGAGAGAATTAATCGAATATATAGCCAAAGGAAATTATCAACTTCCCAATAATGGTTACTTATTTTTTGATGCTGCTGGAGATATTAAACAAATCGAACGCAAAGAAAAAGCCCTAGAACAATTAAGACAAGGACGCACTCAAAATCCCTATTTAGGTAACTTTCTCTTTGATGCTTCTCAAGCCAGGACAATTACAAAAAGGATTAAACTTCAATCAAAAGACTTATTATTATCTACCGCTAATGCTGGACAAAAAGCCGCAGTGGAAAAAGTCCTTTCCGCAGAGGATTTAGTTTTAATTCAAGGACCACCAGGTACAGGTAAAACTACCGTAATTGCAGAGATTTGCTATCAGGTAGCATTGCGCGGTGGACGAACATTAATTACATCTCAAGCCAATTTAGCAGTTGACAACGCCCTCAGTCGCTTAGTTCACAATCCCGTTATTCGCGCTATCAGAAAAGGACGAGCCGAAAAAGTGGGAGAAGAAGGACAGCCATTTTTAGAAGATCAAGTAATTGGTACATGGTTACAAAATACCGCGACTGACTGCGAAAATAATCTGAATCAACGTCACGAAAATATTAAAATATTAAATGAATTATTACCATTATCATCACGATTTACAGACTATTTTCTCGCGGAGGCAGAAATAAATCACCAACAGAATGAACTCAAAAATGAAAAAGTAAACTTAGAAGTATCTTATCAAAAACAAGAACTTGAATATAATCAAACTTTAGTAAATAAAAATGAAATTGCCTCCTTAATTACTGGGTTAGAAAATATTCTCAAAAATCCCACTAATATAGATTGGGAATCTCCAGAAATTAAGACCTTTTTCCCTCGTATTCAACCCTATACACAAAATAACCAACAAGTAGGGGATTTTCGGGAAAATGTGCGTCAAGCTATTAAATATATTGAAGAACTTGGTTTTACTCATCCAGATTTTGGTGCATTTGGGTTAGCTGTTTGGTTGCAGGAAAATATCACAACTCATATTTGTGAATTTAAGCAGGGATTAAATGACGCTAATAATCTGGCTTTAGCTATTTCAGAAGTAGCAAAATTAGTATATGCTTTCCAAAAAAATTCTGAATCTTTGCAGAAGCTAGAAACAGATCATGAAAAACTTAGTAGTCAAACTGATCTTCAACCAACTATCGAAATTTGGCAAAATCGCAAACGGGAAATTGATTATATTGTTGAGGCTGTTGTTGAATGGAAGTCTACAGCTTACAATAACTTGTATCAAGTCTTAAAAGAATGTCAACAATCTGATTTAGTTTTAACAGAAAACATGGTAAATTTACCATTAGGTTTATTGATGTTTGCGAAGACATTAAAATTATCTATTGTTCCTAAAAATTATAAAATCAGTTTACCCGATTGGGGATTGTTAACAAAAGCCATATCTTATGAAATAGCAGGTAATTTTACCGATAGAAAAGGTAAAAAACATGAGTTTAGTTATTTTTTACAACAAAGCTTTAGTCAAATTCCTATAGTATTATCAAAAACCGATCAAATTCAATGGCAAACAACCTATCAAAAATTCCAAAATTATCAACTCCTGCACCCAAAACAGCGAAAATTACTAGTTGAAAATACTCAAGTTTTTTTAATTAGATTAGAAAAAATTTATGGTAAGTCCTTTGAATGGAATAATATTGAAGCTACTCTTACCCGCATTACCCAAGAATTACTAGATATTATCTTAGTTTATGCCCGTCAATGTGTTTTAAGAGTTAAAACTGAAGCTGAACAACAATTGCAAATTTTACAAGAGCAATTTCAAGAACTTCCGCAAAATACAATTTCTTCAGAAGAAATATCTAAAGCTAAAACTCAGGTAAAGGAAACCAAGCAAGTTGCTAATTTAAAACTTGCGGAAGTTATTAATAACCTCCAAGCATTTTATAAACAGCAAAATATCCCTGCTCCATTAAAGCGGTTAGCAGAAAAATATCTGACTACACAAGCAAATATTTGGGAAAAACCGCAGGAATTTTGTCAACAAGTCAAGTTTTGGGAAAATCGCATCAATGAAATAGAAACTCTGATTTCATCATTAGCACCTTTTACTATTTTAGAAACAATTAAAGATTCTTTAAATCAGGAGTTTACAAATTCGCAAGCAGAAGCTGATATTTATCAACAACAAGTTGCAGAATTACGAATAATAATATCTGATTTAGAACAGCAATTACAATTACAGTTATCAGATAGTTTGATTAGCGAACGGAATTGGTGGCAATCAATTTGGCAAACTATACCAGATAAATTAAAACCAGAATTATCTAATGATAATTTATTTGATTCAGATTCTTTAGTCAGTATCCAAAATAAATTTAAGTCATGGAAACGACAGCTAAAAAGTGAAGAAAACTATCTGCACAAATATCAAAACTTTGTGCAAGATTGGGTTGCAAAACTCCGT
Source organism: Dolichospermum sp. OTE_75_concoct_329_sub (assembly GCA_031376645.1). Lineage (GTDB taxonomy): Bacteria > Cyanobacteriota > Cyanobacteriia > Cyanobacteriales > Nostocaceae > Dolichospermum. The sequence goes on from JANMEE010000073.1 coordinate 7,027, forward strand.
CAACCGTCAGAACGAGATAGTCAAGATCTCAGACGAATTTATTTAGATAATGCTAATGTAGTGGGGATTACTTGTGTTCAAGCTGCAAATTATAATTTCTCAGAAGAATTTCAATCTTTTGATGTTGTGATTATTGATGAAGTTAGTAAATGTACTCCTCCAGAGTTACTAATTCCGGCGTTGAAAGGTAAAAAATTAGTCATGGTAGGAGATCATCGGCAATTACCACCTATGCTTGATACTAGCACTGTGGAAGAAGTTGCTAAGGCAATGGGTAATACTAGAGAAGAATTACAATTTTTAGAAGAATCATTATTTAAAAGTCAGTTTGAAACCGCTGATAAAAGCATTAAAAAAATGCTAAATACTCAATACCGAATGCACCCGATGATTATGGGGGCAATTAATCAGTTTTATCATGGTAAATTGGAATGTGGGATTTTAGAACCTGATACTAAACGCGCTCATAATTTAGCAGGGGAAGTTATTCAATCTGATCATCATCTATGCTGGGTGAAAATGCCTAGAGAAAATGAGTTTCAAGAAGAACGAAATGGAACTTCATTTGTTAATACTAAAGAAATTGATGTCATTGAAAGTATCTGTCAGCAATTTGAAACTGTTTGGGTTCATAAAGTTGCGAATGGAGAACCAAAAAAAGAAATAGCTGTAATTACATTTTATGGCGCTCAATTAAGAAAAATTGATGAACGGTTGCAATCTGAACTTTTCCCTTCTTTACAAATTAGAACGGGTACAGTTGATAGATTTCAAGGTATGGAAAGACCAGTTGTAATTGTGAGTATGGTCCGAAATAATCAACAAGGAGATGTGGGATTTGCCAATAAACCAGAACGGGTAAATGTGGCTTTTTCTCGCGCTCAGGAATTACTGGTAATTGTCGGTTGTCACGATTTATTTACAGCTAAACCCGGTACAGTAGGGAATATGTATTCTCAAGTTGCAAATACTGTTAATGATCATGGAGGTTTTATTGATGTTTCCTGCTTCTGTAATTAAAAAAATTGATGAAAATCTGCAATATATAGTTGAGAAAATTGAAGCTGAAAGTTCTGGTTTATCAGTTTTAGCAGCGCGTCAGTTTCGCTATACTGTGACTCAAAATTCTCTAGAATTAACTATTAAAGAACCTCGCAATTTTAATATCTTAGAAGAGTTTATTATTCGGGCTGGTATGGAATTTAATCCTCCGCCTACAGCTAATGACTTAGCATCTATCTTAGGGCTGGATTCTGTCTTTGTTAAAAGTACCATTGCTAATCTGCAATCTTTACAAACTCTAGCAGATACACCTCAAATTACTGTTACAGCAGAGGGGAGTTTATTTTATGCCCAGGGTTCTGTACCTAAGCCCCCATACACTGTACAAATTTATGCGATTACTGATAATTTAGCCGGGAAAATTATATTTCAATATGAATCATTGGAAGATATGGCAATTAATCAGCCAGATTTATCAGAATTTGTGAATATTGAAGCAAAAAATCCAGCAATTTCTAGTTTACAACTTGCAGATATTCAGGAAATTGTGCAATCTTGCAATTTACCTCTTCATGTCCCCACAGAAGGTAAATTTATTACTGATTTTAAAGTGCGAGGTATTACACAAACTATCGGGAAAAATATCTCCCTGTTTGTGATTTTCGATGAAAATCAAGATAAATTAAATATCCAAATCAGAAGTGGTCAGGAAATTTTAGAGGTTGCGACAAAGAAGATTGCAGAATTATACAGTGCAGAAAAACTATCTTTAGAAAAATTATGTCAATTATCTGAAGAAACTAATTTCATGTAGATTGGGTTGACGCTCATGTTACCCAACATTTACTCCACTTAGTTAGGTTTGGTCTTCGTTCTACCCAACCTATAATTCAGTTTGAATCAGAAATTAGCTTTTCTATTGATACTCGCTTTTGTTCAAGCCACCATAAATAAATAGCAAATACTATAGAAATAACTAAGAGAATAGTAATAAAGCGAAAAGTAATTTGTGTACCTAAAACTAATGATGCAATTGGTGCATTGGTGACATCAGTATTTGTTATTAATTGAGGATTGTTAAGAGTCACAAATGAAAATATAGCCCCGACTAACGGCACACTTATAGTCTGTCCTAATATTCGTGACAAGGATAATAAGCCGGAAGCAATACCCAAACTATCTTGTGGTGCTGCTCCGATAATGGCACTATTGTTAGGAGATTGAAACATTCCTATACCCAACCCATAGGGAATAATTGCAATCATATAATTGATTATTGTTAATTCTGCGTTAAAGGTACTGATAAAAAAGCAGCCAATGGCCATTAACACTAATCCTATTAAACTAATAATTCGTGGGCCAAATCTATCAGAAAGCATCCCAGCAATGGGCGCTGATAAAACAATAATAATCGGTGGAATTGCTAATAAAAAACCAGCTTTATTAGTAGGATATTGTTTAATTAGCTTAAAAAAGAAAGGGAGGATAAAAATTGCTCCCGCGATGACAAAGTTACCTATAAACCGCAATCCTAAACCTAAACTTAAGTCTAAAGATTTAAACATTTTCCAGTCTAAAATAGGATTTAAAGTCCGCATTTCTATGAATACGAAACAAGCTAAACTAATAATAGATAAAAATAACAAACCTAGGATGGTATTTAAGTCATAGTTCTGCTCTTCTAATAAGGTTATTCCCAATATAAAGCAAGTTAACATGAATGTGAGAACTATATTTCCTATAATATTCAACTGCTGTTTTTCTCCAGTGACAATAGAAGGGGGAACAAAATAAGCCACAATTAAAATTCCCAAAATCCCAATTGGCACATTAATAAAGAAAATTAAAGGCCAGTCTCCAATACTAATTAATATACCTCCGATTGTTGGACCCAACATCATTCCTAAACCAAAAACTCCAGCCCGAATACCTAAACCAAGCCCTCGTTCTTCTACTGGAAAAGCTTCTATAATCATTGCTGTTCCTAGTCCTGATATAAATGCCGCACCTAGTCCTTGAATGGCACGGAAAGCTATTAAAAAACCTATATTTGGTGCAAGTCCACATAATAAAGAGCTAATTGTAAACACTATCATGCCGATAATATACAACTTTTTTTTGCTCCACATATCCCCTAATTTAGAAGCACTCAAAACAAAAATAGATATTGCTAATAAGTAGCTCAATACCACCCATTGACTATTTGCAAAGGTAGTATGAAGCGATTCTACCATAATTGGTAGAGCCAGATTAACTATATAAACATCTAAGGAAAAAATGAATACACCAATACTCACGCCCAGTATAGTCCACCACTTACTAGCAATTTGTGTTTTTTGCTTGACCTCACTAAATTCCTGTTCCTGAATTTTTAATATCATTATTATTTTCTCTATTTGAACCGACAACATTTGAATATCAATACTTTTATTTTGGATGTAAAAGCTCTCTTTACATCCAAAATAATTGGTAAGGTTAGTTTTTATTTTGGCATTTATTTTGGTAATTGGGTGTTTTTAGTCAAATATGGTGAGGATAAAGGCTATTGATTTCGTTGCTGGTGAAAAACAGCTTTAAATGGTTGCCAATAGAAGTTGAGTACACTATTAAACGGCTTTCCTTCTTCACTAGGTAGACCTAAATCTAACTTTTCATATTGTTGTGGCACGTACAATGTACCAAATATCCAATCCCAAAAAGCGAATATCTTACCGTAATTTGTATCGTAATACTTGGGCTCATTCGCGTGATGAATATAATGTTGAGCTGGACTGATGAAGATATGACTTATCCAATAGGGAAAAGCTAACCAAATATGAGAATGGCGGAAGTTACCAGTTAAATAAAAGGCAAAGAGTAAAACAGGAATGCCATTAATATATAAAGCTTGATTTTGACTACCAAACACATAAGTCCATAATCCTATGCCTATACCAGAACAGGTAGAAACTGTAATTGTCTGAACAACATAATCAAAAGGATGGTGTCGGAATAAAGTAAATGGAGTCAGGACTTCAGCAGTGTGATGTATTTTATGAAATTCCCAAAATAGAGGAATTTTATGTCTTAAATAATGATTGTAGAAATAACCAAAATCAACAATTATTATGACAAAAATACTGAAAGCTACATTGTACAAAACCAGGGATTCATTTATAGGAAAAAGAGTAGTTATTCCAGTTAAATAGGTTAGAGATTTGCTAACCATATTAGCAATAAATGTTACCGAAAGTATCGTAGTGAAAGGTATTAGTATGAAGCTTTTCATCAACATTATCGGCACGTAATTCTGATAATCCAGAATGGCTGATTTATGAAGAAAAACTTCTTTGGGAAAGAAGTATTCTAGAAAGCTTTTTTGTTCTTCTGTATTAATAAATCTTAGTAAATAAATTACCAATGCTATTAATAATGAAGAAAGTAGATACAACCAATAAATTTGTGAATCTGAGACGAGTACTTGCTTGAATGGATACAAGCATAAATTAAAAATTGATTTCAGTATCTCCATGGAAATTTTAGTTAAAATGAATACAGAGTAAGTGTCACTTTGTAGTTTACATTGTATCAAAAATTGGCTAACTTAAAGAGAAAAAGTCTTAATTCCATTAGTTATGGGATGAGTGGTAGTACAGCAGCGATAAACAATTGAGGGTAATTCTTTTTCTATATCAATAGGAGTTCCTCTTTTAGCAATTACTTTAATTTCTTGGAGAATTTTACCTACTAAGTCTTGGTTGTCAGCTAAATCCCCTTTACCAATCTGCTTCAAAGCCTGTTGCACAGAAGTATATCCTGATTGCATCCCTAATGCTAAACTACTTTCTTTCCCGAGAATATGCGGATTTAAACTTTGATAAAGTTGCTCATTTTTAGCTACAGCTTTGACATGAACTCCAGCATAATGGGTAAAGGCATTTTTTCCAGTTATAGGTTGATGAGGAGGAATGGCAATATGAGAATACTGACTCACGAATTGATATAAATCGTCTATATAGTTAAGTTGCCAATTTTTTGCTTCTTCACCCATATCTATTAAATTGATTAATAGTTCGGCTAAATCAACAATTCCTGCTCTTTCTCCTAATCCCATTGTTGCTACATCAATAATGTCTGCACCTGCTCTATAAGCATCTAGAGCATTAGCTAAAGCTAGACCTTTATCATTATGACAATGCACCTCTATTTGTGGATATAAATCACATTTTTTTAGTTCCTCTTTCAGGGTTTTTACATAAAAATACATACTGCGTTGGGGATGAAATGGTGTACTGTATCCAGTTGTATCAGCTATACTAATGATATCTACTCCTGCCCTGACTGCGGCACTGGCTGCTGAAATAACATTTTCTATAGGCGATCGCAGGGTATCTTCTGGTGTATATCTAATTAATAAATCATGCTTCTGTTCTTTGGCAAAATAAACTACTTCAATAATCTTTTCAATGGCTACATCTAAATTAATATTATAATCTTCTTCTAATCGCTTTTTAGAAACACTAAAAAATATCCCTAAAAAATCAATACCACAATCTAAAGCCTGTTGCACATGATCTATTTTACAAAGAGAATGAGCACCAATTTTGGCCTTCAGCCCTGCTTGGGAAATACGCTTAATAGCTAAAGCAATTTCATTATCTACTGCGGGATTACCGGCTTCAATAATATCAACTCCGATTTGATCTAAGAACTCGGCAATTACCATTTTTTTATCTGGAGAAAAATAAACTCCAGGAGTTTGTTCTCCTTCTCTTAAAGTAGAGTCAAGAATTTGCACCATATTTACCCTAAGTTTCAGCCTATTTAATATCAATTCCACTCAATAATATGGATAAACTGTAGCCTATTAATGGTTATAGTTTATAATTTAATTAAGTTAACATATTTTATACACAGGTGAAAATTAAAAATTAATTAATATAAATAAAAAAACTAATAATGTATTATTAATCTGCATTTAGAGAACTCCACAAAAAAGATTATCCAATTTTGTGGGATGGGCATCTGGTCCCTCCCTGTATTATTAGGGGACCAGATGCCCGCACCACAAGAAATTTTGGATATTTCTTTAATTGGAAGTCTCTTAAACATAACTTGTTATAATGATATACGGCATTTATAGCGATACGCATTTGAATGAGGTAAATCATAGCCCCCTCATCGCTTGCACCGGAGGGTCTCTTGTATCTCACTCAACCAAAGAAACGCTATATATTAATCATCAACATTTACAATAAACAAAAGGAAAATTCCCCTCAGCAGTATGAAACTGGAGGGGTTTGATCATATCAATTGCAGTATTTCCCAAATTTCATTCCCCTATACCCCCATTGACCACTGCAAAAATTGTGCTACAATTATCTGCGGTAATAGGCTAATTAACAAAATCAGATCATCCCTTTAGTAGTAGCCATGTTGTTTTTCGGGTTCCGGTTGAACCATGGTAAAGTTAGATACATCATGCAAATAACGGCTGGCTTCCTCTTCTAAGCGATGAACCCAATATGGTTCCATGATGTTACTATGTCGAAGTGCAGCAAGGTAACCATCCAAATACATCCGCATATCATCCATCCGATAACCGCGGTTCCATAATTCGACGAAGGCGTCAGTAAGTCTTTGGTAGTAGCGGATTGCTTGTGTGTCTTGGAGCATAACTGCTGTATTAATCTCTTTGGTATGAGAATTGTAGATGATGATTCACGCTCAATGAAGTATCACTTCATTCGTTATGTATTAACTCATAAGTTAATATTTTCACCTTGGGTGAGACCCCCCAGCAGCTAAAAACTTAATTAGATACTACGCCAAAAAATTGGAAATATGGTAACTTTGTAAGGTATTTTTACGATTTTTTTCAAAAGTTTGATTTGATAAAATGGCTAATACTATATATTCATAGCCACAGAGGGTAATTGATGTTTATCCGATTTTTTGTGCGTTTCTCTCTGGAGATACAAATCTAGCCATTAATGGATCAATCTGTAAAATCAAGTTTTAGAGCCGATTAGTTCTTGCCGGGATAAATAACAAGCCCTGTCTACCTTTGGTTGTAATCAGGTATAATTTCTATACTACTCCCTTTGGTAAATGATTGTTCTATTAAGTTTACCATATCTCTTAAGGAGTAGGACAGATAACCATAAATAAACTTTAATGATAGGAGTATGGCTTACTCCATACTATGCCTGATGCCTCCGGCTCCCGCAGGGATACGGCACAGTTCGTGAACGCTATCAGGAGAAGGAAGAACGTAATAAGTAGTCGGACAAAATTAAATTCACTCCTTGAGACAGGGAACGGGGAACAGAAAAATCAGTTGTGTAATTAATTCTGTCTCATTACTTAATAGTGTGTGGTCTTTGCTGTTAATTTTGTACCCGATTTTATTTTATACTGCTACAAATGATGGGGAAGTAATTTTATTTACCTATTACCGCCGCAAAATGGATTAATAGTAACTTGAGCTAAGATAATATAAACGTAATAAAAATTTAAGAAAGCTACTAGCATGGCTGCAAATAAAGTAAAAAATAAATTTTTGGCAAGGTTTTTTAAAGGAAATGTGAAGGCTGTGCCTATGGAAGTAACAAAAACTACAAAACCTTGAGCATGAGATTGTTAATTTGAGATTCATCAACACTAAGGGGTCTTACCACTGTGGGTTCGGTTTGTATAGAAATTGTTGAGGGGAATCCCCATCTGAGGTCTTTGTTGGGTTGGCACTTGCAACAACTAGAATACCGAGTTCATCAAGCTGCCAGTATTTATCAAGCAAAAGAAGTATTTTTGGGACATCAACCTACTCTAGTCATTCTAGATGCGGATTTATCAGATGGTGATGGTGTAGAGTTTTGTCGCTGGTTGCATCGTCAACAACAGCCGCTAATTCTCATGTTATCTGCTCGGACTAATGAAGCTGATATTGTTGCGGGTTTAAAAGCGGGAGCAGATGACTATTTAAGCAAACCTTTTGGAATGCAAGAATTTTTGGCTCGAGTTGAGGCAATTATTCGCCGTAACCGGACACCGACTGCACCGGCTCATTTAGATTATGGTAGTTTGCAAATTGATTTAGTTCAGCGTCGTGTTCGTTTTCAAGGGGAGTTTATTGACTTAACACCACAGGAATTTAGTTTATTGTATGTCTTGGCACAAGCTGGAGGAATGCCTTTAAGTAGATCGGAATTATTACGTCGTGCTTGGCCGGATGCTATTGATAACCCACGAACCATTGATACTCATGTTTTATCGCTGCGGAAGAAGGTGGAACTTGATCCGCGTCAACCCAGCTTAATCCAAACTATTCGCAATGTTGGATACCGATTTAACATGGAAATTTTGAACACTAACATTCCGCAAACACATACAAAATTACCAAGAGAGAGATTTACTAATCAGTTACCTGTATTGACTACTCAAAGTTCTTAATGGAAGGGAACAGGGAACAGGTGACAGGTAACAGAGAAGGAATTTTCTTCTTTCTTCGTGTCCTATTCCTATGGCTCCTGCGTCGCCACGCAAGCTATCGGAACGCTCCGCGGTAAGCGAAGCTATGCCGAAGGCTTTACGTGCCTATATCCCTCCGGTCCCGTTAGGGATACGTAGTTCATTAACTCCATGGTGTAAGCCATACTCCTAAACTAGCAAGGTAAAAGGAACTGGGTTGAATCTAAAACTTGATCAAGTCCACTCTGCTACTGCTTGAGTTTCTGCTTGAGTTAGGCTGGCTGCTAAGTTACCCCAATCTATTTCAGCAGCAGGTTGATTGATCACTAATTGACCTTGCTGAAGATGCAAAAGATGGGTACAAAACTCTTGTGCTAGATCAATTTGACGATTTACCATCAAAATCGCCGAGGAAGGGGGTTGAGTTAGGTTAGTGAGGATGTTCATTAAATGACCAGATACGGCAGTGTCTAAGGCTGATGTCGGCTCATCTAAGAGTAAAATCTGGGGTTCGGTAACTAGGGCGCGAGCGATCGCAATTAACTGTTTTTGTCCACTGGAAAGTTGTACCTCAGTCCGTCCTAACCATTGTTCAGGAATTTGGAGTTGTTCTTGCCAATAACTGACTTTTTCCTGAATAATTTGCTGCGGTATACCCCGGAGAACTAAAGGATAAGCTAAAGCCTGTGCAACTGTCATCCCCAATAGTTTAGATTCTTGTTGTACCAGCATCACCTGTTGACGGAGTTGGATAACGGGAATTTGGCGATATTCTTGATTGTGAAGATAGATTTTCCCGCCGCTGGGTTCATTTAAGCGGTTAATGAGGCGTAATAAAGAAGTTTTGCCAGCACCAGATTCACCGACAATTACCAAGCGATCGCCAGGTGATACATTAAAGGAAATATCTTGTAGAATCGGGTATTGGTGTTGATGCTGTAACCGCCTATAAAAATTAACAGATTCTAGCCTGAGCATAGGGAATAAGTGATAATTGATAATTAACAATTGACAAGTGCTATAACCCAATTAATTATCTGCTCATTTAAGACGAAAAAACCCTATGTTAGCAGGAACAACTTTGCAGAATGGAAAATATACCATCCTCCAGGAAATAGGGCGGGGCGGATTTGGTGTGACATTCAAAGCTATGCACCACTACTTAGGTCAAGAAGTGGTGATGAAAACGATGAATGAGAAATTGCTGAAACACCCCGATTTTTCCAAATTTCAGCGCCAATTTCAAGATGAAGCTAGGAGATTGGCCGCTTGTGTTCATCCTCATATTGTCCGGGTAAGTGACTTTTTTGAGGAAGATACTTTACCTTATATGGTGATGGAATACGTCCGTGGAGACACTTTAGGTGCAGCATTTGTGTTACCAGGAATACCCCTAGCCGAAGCTACAGCCATTCATTATATCCGCCAAATAGGTGCAGCATTGCAAGTAGTCCATAATAATGGGTTATTGCATCGAGATGTTAAACCAGATAATATTATTTTGCGTCAAGGAACGCAGGAAGTAGTGCTAATTGATTTTGGCATTGCTAGAGAATTTAATAATGGGGTAAAACAGACACACACAGGTTTAGTTAGTGAGGGATATGCACCTATTGAACAGTATTTAACTCAAGCGAAGCGCACAGCAGCCACAGATGTTTATGGTTTAGCAGCAACCTTATATGCACTGCTAACAGCACAAGTTCCCATACCTGCATTATTACGTGACCGGGAACAAATGCCTTCTCCCCGTGAACTACAACCTCATCTAAGTGGGGCTGTTAATCAAGCAGTTAATCGGGGAATGGCTGTAGAACCTCATTTTCGCCCTACTTCAGTAGCAGAATGGCTGCAACTACTACCAGGAAATGGACTGAATGTGACATCACCAAGTTTACCTACCCAAGCAGTAGCTACTATTAATTTATCAGATTTAAAATCAGAAAATTTACTTACAAAAGCCCCTTCCCATCCTATTGCGACACCATTAAAAGTTGCAAATATAGGAAAAAAAACAGGTGTATCTAAGGGAGTTATTAGCATTAGTATCGCCTTAGTTGCAGCTACAGCAGGTTTTAGCATGACGCGGATATTATCAAAACCTAATTTAACATCATCACCTAAACCACTTTTTGAACAACCTAATTACGGGTCTAATACACCCAAGCCTATTGTTGTCATACCACCAGCAGCTACAAATCAAAAAATTCAAAATTCCTCTTTCAACGAATCTGTACCAGTCCCTAGTGTGAGGAGAAAACGCAGAAATATTCGTGTTTCCCCAGAACCAATTCCTACCAATAATTCTGAGGAAAAAGCACCTGAGAATAAGGACTCTCAACCCACACCAAGGTCAAAGACCACAATCAAGCAATCAACACCAGTTGTTACTTCTGCACCTTCCCTAATGGATACTCTGCGCGAAGCCAAAGAATCTCAAAAAGCTTCTCCTCCTTCAGAAAATACTGCACCGGAATCTCGTCCCGTAGTCACTCCACCAAAGGAATCTCAACCAGAAAATTCTTCTTCTGTGGTAGTTCCAACAGTAGAAATAAACCCCAATCAAGCGCCGGAAACTCAGCAGCAAAAGGAAGAAAAACCGCAATCATAATAGTAACGGAGAGGGGGGGATTTGAACCCCCGTTGGGTTTCCCCAAAACGCATTTCGAGTGCGTCACCATCAACCACTCGGACACCTCTCCAAAAAAAAACTTGTGGCACTAGCTATTATAACATATATGAGTCAGGATTTCAATAGATATCTGGTAGCAATAAATGTAGAGACGTTCCATGGAACGTCTCTACATGGGTTCCAGGTCACGCATATTTAATTTATAAAATGTCAAATCTTACTCTTTCCCCAGGTCAAATAGTCAAAGTGCGATCGCGCCAGTATTTAGTAGAAAATGTTACAGTTATTCCTGAACAACAAACTAGAGTTAGTCTTTCTTGTGTCGAAGATGACGCATTAGGAGAACAATTAGAAGTCTTATGGGAACTGGAAATAGACCGGCAAATTATTGCTAACAGCAGTTGGGAAACCATAGCCAATCGTGGTTTTGGCCAAGCTAACTTATTTTCTGCCTATTTGCATACATTACGTTGGAACTGCGTAACTTCCACAAATACTAAGTTATTCCAATCACCATATCGCGCAGGAATTGAAGTTAAAGCCTATCAACTAGAACCCCTGCGTAAAGCCTTACTAATGCCGCGAATTGCCCTCTTTATCGCTGATGATGTGGGTTTAGGTAAAACCATTGAGGCAGGTTTAATACTGCGAGAAATGCTGATGCGGCAAAGGGTGAAACGAGTAGTCATTTCCTGTCCTCCTTCAGTTGTACGACAATGGCAAGAAGAAATGGAAAGTCGGTTTGGATTAACTTTCATTGTCTTTGATCGAGATTTTGTCGCTAACCGGAGACAGGAACGGGGTTATGGGATTAATCCTTGGAAAACTCACACGCGGTTTATTATTTCCCATGCTTTATTGCGTGATGAAACCTATGCTGCACCTCTGCGCGACTGGTTAGGAGAATTTGCAGATACTTCTATGTTTATTCTTGACGAAGCACATAACGCTGCACCTGCTACCAGTTCCAGATATGCTATAGATTCCCAATTAACGCGGACTGTCAGAGATATAGCCAAGCGGTTTGAACATAAATTATTTCTTTCTGCGACACCTCACAATGGACATTCTAATAGTTTTGCGGCTTTGTTGGAAATATTAGATCCGCAAAGATTTTGTCGCGGTGTACCCATAAAAGATAGTAAGTTATTAGATGCGGTCATGGTGCGACGGTTAAAACAAGATTTGCGAGAAATTGGTGAAGTTTTTCCCAGACGGGAAGTTATCCCGATTGTGATTGATAACTTACCAGCAACTGCACCAGAATTACAACTTTCTGAGTTATTACAAGAATATCGTCATTTACGAGAGGAACGATTAAAAGACGTTGCTAAAAATATCCAAAATTCCGCTAATTTGGTGACAACAGAAGATGCCCAAATGACTGCTGCTACTAAACAATCACAGTCACAACCAACGGCGCGAGAGTTGGAATTATTACAGCAAATGGCGGAAATTGCTGATAAAAATAGATATGTGGCAGATCCGCGAATTAGTCAATTAGTCCCATGGATAAAAGCAAATATCTGTCCTGACTTGGGTAAACCTGATGCAGTTTGGTTAGATAAACGGGTAATTATCTTTACTGAATATACAGATACTAAAGGTTATTTAATCAAACAATTAGACGCGGCTATTTCTCATTCTCATCAAGCAGATAAAAGAATAGATGTGTTTCATGTTGGCATGGGCGAAGAACGCAGAGAAGCAATTAAACAAGCTTTTAATAGTGGCTTGTGTATGTTTAACAGAAGATCCGATTCCCAAAGCGATCGCACTGGGGAGATTATCAATGTATGGTGATAAGGCTTCCCGATTACATGATCAGATTATCGAGGTAACTGCGGACTGGATAGAACCAGTTAATAGAGGTAAAAAGAAGTTACAACCATTGAAGGAAGGGGAGAAAAAGGACGTATTAGCGTTGTTGGAAAACTCACTTACATTACCGTATTTACACCAGGTAAGAACAGAAGTACAAGAACTGTTAAAACAGAATACAGCTAAGGATATTGAAGACTTAATACCACATCTGCAAAAACAAGCCGATGTATTAGTAGAAAGGGCTAAGAAAAAATTAACAGCGCGGGGTAAACAGGAAGCTGTGGAAATGCGACAGATATTAGCAGAGCAAAAGCAACGGATTTTGAATGAACAGAGTATAAAAGCGATACAATTAAAATTATTAGATGAAAAGCGGCAGTTAGAAGCGGATAGACGATATTGGGAACAAAGGTTACAAAGTCTTGAGCAGGAGTTGATAAATGAACCAACTAGAATAGAATATAGTTATGAAGTCAAGGCTGTACGGGTTGAACCTGTGGGGATTGTTTATTTGTGGCCTGTGTCAAGATAGTTTTTGTTTCGCGCAAAGACGCAAAGAAGAGTTATTTATTCAATCCTGTTAATCCTTAAATCCTGGACATCCTGATTCAGACAATATGAGTGATAATGATTATAAGTATCTTCACAAGCAATGGCTGGGTTTAATTCAGCCTGTGGGTTGGGTTGTGTCTACTTCAGTTTTAACGGAAGCGGGGATTATTCCGGCTAAGAATGTTGTAGATTTACAATTACGTCTCTGTAATTTTATTGAAAATGAAAATTCTGGTTTTACTGATTTTGCTATCAATGTCCTCAATTGGCAAGATTCTGATTTGATTGATAGTCAAGGGGTATTATCGGAGTTATCTATATATTTAGAATCCTACAATGAAACTCTCTCTCCTACCTATGTTGTTCCTCGTGAGGAGGGTGGTTATTTGTTGTTGGTTAATGTTATTCCTGGGGGGACTTCTTTAGATGATGTTATATCTAGTGATATAGGTTGGAATGCTTCTCCTCAGGCTAAGTTTGAACGGTTGTTAAAAGAAAGTCGGGTTTATATCGGGATTTTATCTAATGGTACAGATATTCGTCTTGTTTAGGTTATATACTAGCTATTATTCTGTAACTGGTTTGTATGAAAGATTGCGGGAAGATGAGAGCAATTACCCGGATACGATGGATCAACGTTATGGCGCGTGGGCTTCGTTAATTAGTCTTTTTGGTATGGTTTATGAAGGTGGACATCATGACGAGATGTATCTACCAGCACGCAAAGGACAACTGTTTGATCCAACCGTATATCCATTTTTAATAGGCCTTAGATCCCCCGACGATGCTGATAATAATGATAATAATTATTCAGAGATTATTAATATATGTAATAGTTTAAAAAATGGTGTAAAACCTGTACCTGTGTTTAATGGGGAAGTTGAATTTCCAGAAATATTTGCCCGTGACAATCCCGGTTTTGATGCTATTATTGGAAATCCTCCTTTTGCGGGGAAGAATACGACAATTAATGGCAATATTGAAGGTTATTTAGATTGGTTGAAAGTTGTTAATCCTGAATCTCATGGAAATGCTGATTTAGTGGCACATTTTTTTAGAAGGGCGTTTGATATATTAAGAAGAAATGGCACTTTTGGCTTAATTGCTACTAACACTATCGCTCAAGGAGATACGCGCAGCACGGGGTTAAGATTTATTTGTGAAAATGGCGGAATTATTTATAACGCCCAAAAACGATTAAAGTGGCCGGGTTTAGCTGCGGTTGTGGTTAGTGTGGTGCATCTTTTTAAGGGTGACTATGTAGGGAAAAAATGGTTAGACAATCAGGAGGTTGATGTGATTTCGGCGTTTTTATTTCATACTGGAGGAAATAAAGATCCTCAAGTGTTATTAGCAAATGCTGATAAGAGTTTTCAAGGTAGTATTATTTTAGGAATGGGGTTTACTTTTGATGATGATAAACCTGATGCTACACCAATAGCAGAAATGCACAGGTTAATTACAGAAAATCCTCAAAATGCGGAAATAATTTTTCCTTATATTGGTGGAGAGGAAGTTAATTCTAGTCCTACTCATTCACATCGTCGTTATGTAATTAATTTTGGGGAAATGAGTGAGGAGAAAGCGAGAAAATATTCTGATTTAATGAATATTGTAGAGGAAAAAGTTAAACCAGAAAGGTTAGCACAAAAAGATAAAATTGGTAAAGAAAAATGGTGGCAATTTCTGAGAAGTAGAACTGAATTATTTCAAGCAATATCACAACTTAATAGAATTTTGGTTACAAATTGTGGAGCTACACATCACTTATCACTAACATTTGTACCAGTATGGTATTTGCTAATACTTTAGCTATTTTAGCTTTTCAAAATTACTCTAGTTTTTGTATATTACAATCTCGCATACATGAAATATGGACAAGATTTTTTGGTTCAACATTAGAAGATAGACTTCGTTATACTCCTTCAGATTGTTTTGAAACCTTCCCCTTTCCCGAAGAGTGGGAAAAGAACGAGAAATTAGAAGAAGCGGGAAAAAAGTATTATGAATACCGCGCAGAATTGATGGTCAAAAATAACCAAGGACTGACCCAAACATACAACCGTTTTCATGACCCGGAAGAATACGACAGCGACATCTTAAAACTGCGGTCACTCCACACAGAAATGGACAAAGCAGTATTAACAGCTTACGGTTGGGAAGACATATCCACAGACTGCGAATTTTTACTAGACTACGAAGAAGAGGAAGAAGAAAACAGTAAAGGAAGAGGGAAGAAAAAACCCTACAGATATCGCTACCCAGAAGCAACCCATGATGAAATATTAGCGAGATTATTGGAACTGAATCAAACCCGTTCGGAGTCAGAAATATTAGGAGGAAAAACCGCGAACAAGAAAAGTAAACCCGCAGCGAAAAAAGGGAAGAAACAGACAGATATAGGGTTGAGTATACCTGGGTTGTAAATTGTCTGAATCAGGATGTCCAGGATTTTAGGATGTACAGGATGTTTTTTGGAGATTGATTGTGGGGGTTTATGATCTTTTTGTCTGAATCAGGATGTCCAGGATTTTAGGATGTACAGGATGTTTTTTGGAGATTGATTGTGGGGGTTTATGACTTTTATTGTCTGAAAGTTGATTTTACATAAAAACAGCAATTATAAAACAGCAATTATCAGATGGAAGATGATATAATTCTCAAAAAACAATCCTGAAAATCCTCTAATCCTGGACATCCTGATTCAGACAAAAAAAGTGATAAACTCCCACTATCAATCCTCAAAAACAATCCTGAAAATCCTCTAATCCTGGACATCCTGATTCAGACAAAAAAAGTGATAAACTCCCACTATAAGTCTCCAAAACAATCCTGAAAATCCTCTAATCCTGGACATCCTGATTCAGACAATATAATGGAATCTTACCAAGTTCGTGCTTATATCCAAAAAGCCTTAGAATTAGACTTAATTGGACCGAATGTCAACTATCCAGAATATCATGATGAAATATTAACTCAACCTCCTTCCAAATGGTATCTAGGAGGCTTTTTAGTTCCCTTTGGGGCACCGGTAGAAATTAAATCAGATCCTACCGCAGATGATAATATAGATGAAATTATAAATAAAGATATTTCCGAAGAAGGAAACACACCAGAAACCTCCTCAGCGCGAAAAGTTTCCTTTCCTTCTTCCATTGGTTTGAGTTTTTTGATTCCTGCGGATACTCAAACTTTAGATATTACAGTTATCTGGGGAGACTATCAACCCCAAGAAAAGGAAATAGAAGAAAAAATAGAAAGCATTGAAAATGAAAATGAAAATGAACAACCACCTAAACAAATATTATGGCATCGTCTCCCCAATTCTCGAACTTTATCAATTGCGTTACCAGAAAATAATGACAAAATTCAAATTGAAGTTCCCGAAAGTAACGGTTTAAAATTATTTGTTTCCCGTCGTCGGGTTCCTTATTCTCCCCAACTTCCTATTGATACACAGTCGGTTTCTGTGTTTTTGGTCAACCACCGTTTTTACCACCCCAATAGTAACCAAGACCAAAGCTTTATTTTTCAAGCTTGTGTGAAAGTCCACACTGCTGATATTTTCGTACCTCGTCCTGATTTGCGGGGAGAAAATAATTTAGATCAAGATCAAGCGATCGCTAGTTTACAATATCGTGATGATTGTGAATATGTAGTTGGTCATAATATATCCGCAGAGGCTAAACTTGAAGATCATCTCTGTCGAGAAATTAGTACCACTTGGATACCAGCAGCGGAAGTTCCCAGAGTTGAACCAGCGACCATTGACGGTTTAGAATTAGGGATGGAAGCCTTAGCCCAAGCTGCTGATGCTGATACCGTTCGTGGTATGATTGGGGCAATAGTCACAGAATATGGTAACTGGATATCTCAGCACCAGAACCACGCTATTGACACCCTCTGCACCATCAGTTATAATAGTGTAGATATCCGCCCGAAAATCATCGCTTCCACAGCCACAGTTAGACGTGCGGAAGCACAAATACAAGCTTTATTTGCCCGTCAACGAGTAGAAATATTTCCCCTACCCGGACCGAATCGCCATGATTCGTTCTTTGCCATAACTATCCCCATTACCGACACACCCGGCCGCCTTTATGTGGGAGTAGCCGCCCAAGGACGTAGTTTAAAGGTGGTATTATTACGGGCTTATTTAGCATTATTAGGTGCAGCCCAAAAAGCTTGGTTAGATTCAGGAGCGAAGAAAAACCTCCATAATCCTGCTGACCCCTACATGACCTTACTGGGTTATTTTAACTCATTGCGAGAGTTAGGCGGTAGCCGTCGCTTAGTGGAAGATGAAGTTAACTCCCGCCTGATAAAATACGGTGAACGTCGGCGTTATGGGGAAACAGTAGGGTTATTTGCTAACCGGAAAATAGATGATGAACCTACAGAATTAACATCACGGGTGAGTACAAATCAAGTAGCCCAAACCAAACGCCGATTAAGTTTACCATTTCAGGAAAGGGAAAAAGTTGATGTAGCATTAGCCACAAATATGATTTCCGTCGGTTTGGATATCACCAGTTTAGGGCTAATGGTAGTCCTAGGTCAACCCAAAACCGCCGCTGAATATATCCAAGCCACTAGCCGAGTTGGGAGACAAGCAGAAAAACCGGGATTAGTTATCACCTTACTCAATATACACCGTCCCCGCGATCGCTCCCACTATGAACGCTTCCCTTTATGGCACAATACATTTTACCGCGCCGTCGAAGCCACCAGCGTCACCCCCTTTTCTCCCCGCGCCTTAGATAGAGGTTTAGCAGGAGTTACCGTCGCCCTGAGCCGATTAGGAAAAACCGAAATGACCCCACCCATAGCTGCCAGTAATATTAACCAGTATCGCTCAGAATTGGATTTTGTAGTGCAAGGGATTCCTCCGGAGCGCTTCGCTATCGCCCAACGTGCAGCCGCCCATAGCCCCACAGCCCACCCTCAATTCGTCCAAGACATTGAAAAAGCAGTAATTAACCTCCTAGACACCTGGGAAAAAATCGCCAGCCAAGACCAACGCCTCCAATATCAAAGGGAAGTAGAAATATTTTCCCCATTACTGCTAGACCCCCACGACCCCCAAACCGAAAAAGAAACCCCAACCCGCCAAAAATTCAAAGCCCAACGTAGCTTAAGAGACGTAGAACCAGTAGTCAAACTGAAAATTTGCGACTCCGACGGCTTAGAACTAGAAAAATAACCGCATGAATTCGAGAACTAATTACCCAACCCTTCTTCCTTCTTCCTTCTTCCTTCCTTCGTGTCCTTCGTGCCTTCGTGGTTCATTAACTCCTTCTTCCTTCTTCCTTCTTCCTAACTCCTCTCTCAATTCAGTCTGCCATAACGTGCTGTCATCACGTTTTCAGGATGAGATTGATTATATAACCAAGCCCACATTTGATCACCAAAAGAAAAATGCCACCATTCTCTAGGGTTGCGTTGAAATCCAGCTTTTAACATCACATCCCGCAATAATTGACGGTGAGCATGATATTCTGGATGACTATGATGATAATACTCTGGAAGTGAGCGATCGGACATTTCATCAATAGGTGAACCCATATCCACAACTTCCCCAATATCATTAACTAGAGTAATATCCACCGCAGCCCCCGTACTATGAGGAGGAGGGGTTTTCATATCCAAACTGGGTACAGCCCAAATGTCATAAACCGCTGTCCATACCTCTTCCCGTTGCTGAGGTGATAATTCCTTATCCGTCAAACCCCTTTCTCGCAACGCTTCCCCAAAACTGTAATCTACCATAAATTGCTGTACAGCTACAGGACGATAAGCATCGAATATTTGAATATACCAATTAGGATGTAGTAATTGTAAATAACTTTGAGCCTGAATCAAATTTTCAATCACACTTTGGCGCAAATAATAAGGTGAATGTCCTCCATAATCAGCACCTAACTTTTGATAAGGGTGAGGAGATTCCACCGCAAACAATTCCAGAGGAATTTTAACTAAAGGTTCACTACATTCAATAATGGGAATTTGGTGATATGGTCGCATTTTAATTGATAATTTTTAACTTTTTTCAACGCTGATGAAATTCTATGGATTTATCTAAAATTTTGATATCATAGTTATCAAAAAATGCTTGTCCCAGTAGACCAATTTGAGCTTTAGGAGCAACAGCAACTTTAGGATTATTGACAACCAAACCACCAACACTTACCGACGAGATTGTCCCTGTTTGCAATTCTATTATACTACCATCAGCAATGCCAACTTTGATGATTTCTCCAGGCTTTAACTTAAGAACACTGGCCATTTGTTGAGTAATCAAAATCCCACTTGCACCAGTATCAAAAACCATCTCAAAAACCTGATTGCCATTAAATTTAACATCTATAATAGGAGTCTTAGCCGCACGACGCTTAATTGGTATCCGCAACACAGTTTCAGTTATTGGTTTAGAGTTGCACATTTGCCCTAAACTAATCTTTTTACCGGAAGATGTCACCATAAAACAAAGACCTGGATCATTAGCCTTTGCTACAGATGGGATTGTAATAAAAATTAACCCAAATATAACTGCAATCCATCCATTTTTAAAAGAGGGCATTTTTTTAGTTATTAAATAGTTGCTATCAAGCATTATACAGTCATGAGAATATTTTCGTAATATAAATTACCTCCATAAAAAAATCCGTGTAATCCCATAATCCGTTAAATCCGTGTTCAAAATTGATATTATCCATGTATCAAATCCGTGTAATAACGTAATCCGTTCAATCCGTGTTCAAGACTTTTTCTCCACATCTGGAACAGGATCATAACCACCTGGATGAAAAGGATGACAGCGTAAAATCCGCATAATAGCCATCCAACTACCACGGAACACCCCAAACCGTTCAATAGATTGAATTGCATACATAGAACAAGTCGGTTGAAAGCGACAAGCGGGGGGAAGCAGGGGAGAAATAAAGAAGCGATAACCCTTAATCAGCCAAATCAATAATATTTTCATGTCCAAATCCCATAAAGTAGAATTAAAGTTAAAAATATCTCTATTGCATCATTGTTTAACACATTGCTCACATTGGAAACCCTTTCCCCATTGTCGCTGCAAATTGCCCCCGCTGCGGCTTGGGTAGGATTAATTATCTGCATTGCTTGGGTAGTTAGTCGTTTTACTGATAGCGAACCAGAAATCATCCGTAAAATCGTGCATATTGGCACAGGTAACGTTATTATCATCGCGTGGTGGTTAGATATTCCCCCTTATGTGGGCATTATAGCCTCAATTTTTGCGAGTATTATTACCTTATTATCTTATAAATTCCCCATTGTTCCGGGTATTAATAGCGTCGGTCGTCACAGTTTGGGAACATTTTTCTATGCTGTGAGTATAGGTGTTTTAGTGGGTATTTTCTGGTATTTACACCAACCCCAATATGCTGTTTTAGGAATTATGATTATGGCTTGGGGAGATGGATTAGCGGCCTTAATTGGTAAACGCTTTGGTAAACATAAATATATAGTTTTCGGTTCTGAAAAAAGCTGGGAAGGTTCTTTAACAGTTACTTTAATTAGTTATTTTATTTGTGTAACTCTTTTACTGGTTACTCAAGGTAATATATGGCAAACTTGGATAGTTGCTTTAATAGTTGCTTTAATTGCTACAATTTTAGAAGCATTTTCTTTTTTAGGAATTGATAATTTAACAGTTCCTATCGGTAGTGCAACCTGTGCTTATTTGTTGAATCAGCTACTTTGTAGTTACTGAATCATTTCTGATCTAGCCAAATGATTGTAACGCCTTCTTCCTTCTTCCTTCTTCCTTCTTCCTTCGTGTCCTTCGTGTCCTTCGTGGTTCATTAACTCCTGACTCCTGACTCCTGACTCCTAATTATGAACTTTACTTGGTTAGACAGTAATAGCTGGTTAATTGAAATTAACGAACAACGGATACTAATTGACCCTTGGTTAATTGGTGATTTAACGTTTAATAATTTAGAGTGGTTATTTAAAGGTTCTCGTGATCAAGATCGGAAAATACCAGATAATATCAATTTAATTCTGCTTTCTCAAGGTTTAGAAGATCACGCACACCCACCCACCTTAAAGCAGCTTGACAAAAATATCCCCGTTGTCGCTTCTCCCAATGCGGCTAAAGTAGTAGAACAACTGGGTTATCAACAAATCATCACTCTCAATCATGGTGAAACCTTTACCTTAAATCAGCAAGTAGAAATTAAAGCTTTTCCCGGTTCTCCCATTGGCCCAACTTTATTAGAAAACGGCTATCTACTCAAAGATTTAGCAAATAATTCCACATTATATTACGAACCACATGGTTATCATTCCCCCCAAATCAAAGCAATAGAATCCATTGACGTAGTAATTACACCAATCATTGATTTAGGCTTACCCGTCCTTGGTGCGATTATCAAAGGAATGAGTAGCGCCCTAGAAGTGGCAAAATCTGTAAAACCTCAATTTATGCTTCCTACCGCTGCGGGAGGGGACATTTTATTTACGGGAATATTAACAAAATTTCTGCAAACTCAGGGAACTGCATCAGAATTTCAAACATTACTGGAGAAAAACAATTTAACAACTAAAGTAATCACTCCTAACCCTGGTGAAAAAGTTAGTATTTTTAGTATTTAAGGAATCAAAATCAAAGATATAGCAATCCTAAATGATTTTTGATAGCTTGCGTGGCGTAGCCATACAATATCTAAGTATTGTAGGGTGGGCAATGCCCACCAAAATCCCAACACTGTGGGCAATGCCCACCCTACGTATAGGTTCAAAAATCAAATAGTAATCCTAGAGTTTGAGGACGTTATCATTTACCATTTAGAGGCTTGATGTAAATCATCAATTCTCTAAATGTCTGAGGAGTGTAATTAACTATGTCCAGACTTCGTGTTTCCCTAGCCTTGAGTATCGCTACCATAGCCAGTGGCTTTCTTTTAGCCGCTTGCGAAAATCCTACCCCTCCAGCACCTACCGGAAGTAGTAGTGCTTCCCCAGCAGCAACAGCTACCACTACAACCAGTGATGCTAAAGGATTAAAAATTGGCAGTTTATTACCAACAACTGGTGACTTAGCTTCCATTGGCCAACAAATGGTAGGTTCAGTTCCCTTGCTTGTAGATACTGTTAACGCCTGTGGGGGTGTGAATGGTGAAAAAGTCAGTTTGATACAAGTAGACGACCAAACAGACCCCAAAGCCGGCGCAGCGGGGATGACCAAATTAGCAACTTTAGATAAGGTAGCTGGTGTAGTAGGTTCTTTTGCTAGTAGTGTTTCTACTGCGGCGGTTTCCGTAGCTGTACCTAATAAAGTCATGCTGATTTCTCCTGGTAGCACCAGCCCCGTATTTACCGACAAAGCTAAAAAAGGCGACTTCAAGAGCTTTTGGGCGCGGACTGCTCCCCCCGATACCTATCAAGCCTTAGCTTTAGCCCAACTTGCTCGCAAAAAAGGTTTTAAACGAGTTTCCACAGTAGTTATTAACAATGACTATGGTGTAGGTTTTGAAAAAGCATTTGTGGAAACTTTTGAAAAATTAGGTGGCACAGTAATTAATAAAGATAAGCCTATTCGCTACGATCCTAAAGCACAAACCTTTGATACAGAAGCAACTGCGGCATTTGCTGGGAAACCAGATGCAGTTTTAGGGGTGTTATATGCGGAAACTGGAAGTTTATTTCTCAAAGCTGCTTATCAGCAAGGTGTGACTAAGGGAGTACAAATTTTACTCACAGATGGTGTAAAGTCTCCTACTTTCCCTGAACAAGTAGGTAAAGCTAGTGATGGCAAGTATATTTTATCTGGGGCTATTGGTACGGTTCCCGGTTCTAGTGGTCCAGGTTTAGAAAACTTTAATAAACTGTGGAAAGATAAAAAAGGTGGTTCACCTGGAGAATATGCTCCTCAAGCTTGGGATGCTGCGGCATTATTAGTATTAGCCGCCCAAGCTGCTAAGGAAAACACAGGAACAGCTATTGCTGGTAAAATTCGGGAAGTCTCCGCTGGTAAGGGTACACCTGTCAGCGATGTTTGTGAAGGATTGAAGCTACTTAAAGCAGGCAAACAGATTAATTACCAAGGCGCAAGCGGTGATGTAGATGTTGACGCTAACGGCGATGTTATTGGTACTTATGATGTCTGGACTGTAGGTGATGATGGCAAAATCAAGGTGATTGATAAGGTTAGTCCTAAGTAGGGGACAGGGGACAGGCGGAAATTTACTTCTTCTTTCTTCTTTCTTCTTTCTTCCTCCTGACTCCTGTAGGGGCGTATTGCTATACGCCCCTACTGACTCCTATTTTCTAAAACCCACGGAAGTTATAACCAACTCCCACTAAAACTCCGATATCAGTTTCATTGAAGAATCCAGCATTGATAGAGGCTGTGGCGGTGAGGCGATTATTTAGAGGTAAGTCTACACCACCAGTTACTAACAAAGCTGTTTCTGATTTATCACCATTTTTAATGGCTGCACCTAATCCTACATAGGGAGCTATGGGCAAAGGTTCACTAAATGGATCTGGTGATTTAAAGGCATAGTCGTAAGTAATAGGAGCAAGAATTGTAGTATTAGTACCTAGTATTACTGCTGGTCTGATTGATAGGGTTTTGGTAATACCAATTTTACTGATAATGCTAATATTACCATCACTCAAGCTTGAAGAGCTACCGGATAGACCTACGTTTCCAGCAACACCAATATAGCTACTACCACCACGAGTTGTTCTACCTATACCAATACCACCTTGTGCTATTTGATTGGATGGTTCTGTTTTTTCACTAACTCCTCTAGAACCAGAATTTAGCATAGCTGATGCAGTTTCTGCTGTTCCTGGTATGGGTGTGATTGTCCGATTGGCTATTTCTTCTGTCGCAACAGTGGATATTGATGCTTGGTTGGTGGGGATGACAATTGTTTCTGGTGCGACTGTCTGAGCATTTACAGAAAGTCCCTTACCCAAAACTACTAAAGCTGCAAGACTTGGTAAGGCTAAAAAACTTTTACCAAAAATAATATTACTCACTGTTCACTCCTCAAAAAATTTAAATTGACACCTGTAGCAATCCTAAATGATTCCTAAAAATAGTAGGTGGGCATTGCCCACCCTACAAATAGTATAGCCATGCTACGCAAGTTATCAAAAATCAAATAGGAGTCCTATATCTAGATATCATAAGACCTCGCGGTATGCGGGAAACTCAGTCCCTTTAGGGCTGGGTTACTGACTTAAAGTTAACAAATTTCGTTAATACTCACCATGTAACACAAAAAATCGAAATTTGCATCTTGAATTTTATTTAATTGTTTGCTTAAGTTGTCTATACTGGTAACAATTTAAGAATAAGAGTTAGTTCTTATAGGGTATGCCAAAAAGTTCTTGTCGTTTTTTATTTTTTTAAAACATATAGCAAATTACGACTTCTGACTGATGCTATACATCAAAAGCCAAGAGGGTGTTCCTCCTGACTTATGCTGTAGTTATTGATACTCTCGGCGAGCCAAGCTACTGAGTTTCCCACTTACCGCGAGGTCTTATGAAATATCTAGCAATTGTCTTAGGAGCATTTGATCGTCTAGTTTAGCTTTTAAACGACCTTTTTCTACGTCACGAATCCAGCTTTGGCTTTTTTCCATCAACTTTGCTAATTCCCTTTGGGAGAGATTCATTTTTTTACGTCCTTCTGTAATCTGTTCCCCTAGCAAATTACCTGTTTGTTGATGATTGCTTTTGGCTTTAGTGGTGCGACGTTGTTTTTTATCTGATTCTGAACGCTTATCCCAGTCTGGAGGAAGTTCAAAAGATAAAATTCGGGCATTTAGAAGCAAATTCCATTTACCACGGGGTCCGCTGTCTGTGAGACGATTTTCACCACTACCATCATTAATCCAAAATTCTAAAGCTTCCTCTGGATCTTCAGGAATATCAACTAATTTTGCCCACAAAGGTTGAATTTCTGGGGGATAGGTAACAGGATCAAATAATGGCTTCATTCCATAATGATTAAGAACTTCTAAATCATTTTCATAAGCTTTAAGTAGGCGTTTGCGTTCTTCCCTATGTCTAGAAGCTTGGGTCACTTTTTCCTCACCATAAGCAACGCGCAGCAAGGTAGGAATAGTAATGCGTTGTTCTCTACCCATTTTGGTTTTAAATAATAACCAAAGCATTAGTCTCACAGCCCCTTCATGTTGTTGCCACAGACTCATAACTGTGGTTAATAGGGTTTTGGGAAGACTGCCATATTGATAAAATGTGGTCCGGTCTTTGCATCCTTGTCTGTTGAAGAAATGTTGTGTCCAAATCCCAGCTTTGACTGTAAATGTCAGTCCAACTAAATATTTACAACCTTGATCATCTTCTTGAAAATGGTGCTGAGTATCTGTCAAATTCCAAAGATAACTATCTTTAATAGAAAAACTGGGAACTCTACCTTGTTGCGGCCAGTCAATAGAAACCATGAGAGAACAAGTTTGATAAACGATGTTTTTAATTAAACCGAGTTTGGTGCTTTTGCTGAGGTCTTTCCGTTTTTCTAAGCCCAAATACTGTTCAATTTGTCGTTCATCAATGGTAAATTCTTCTTCCCAAGGTTGATCTAGGGTTGTAATTTGAGCAGCAAAAATAAGATGAATACAAGCAGCACGGATGTCTAAATAATCAATTGCTTGTAGATTATCAGCGCGGTTATTAATTGGAAATAGGTTTTGGAGATGAAAGGAAATTGTCCCTCTTCCTTGATTAACTAAGCGATTGTAATGTAAATTACCTGCCTCATCTTTTTCCCATTGTAAAGATGTTCTTTGTGCTAGTAGATTGCAAGCTTCCCAGATAACTATTGCTGAAGCAAAGGGGTTATTCTTGCCATTAGAAAATAAATCAGGACTGGTAGCATCTCGTGGTTCAACTTTGCATCTGCCTTTTTTTGCGTGTACAGGTATTGGTGCATTTGTTGGACAAGAAATCACACATTGTGGTTGTGAATAATAACCCTCACAATTATTACAAAGGGCAGGATCAACCCAATATTCATCATCTTCGATTTTAATTGCACCCGTAGGACATAGGGGTCGGCAGTTGTCACATCCCACGCAACTGTTGTTAGGAATTATATGCGGCATAGTCCGTCTTCCTACTTTAATCGTTGAGATGTTTGGCTCAAGTCTCCCCTTAATGTGTCCAATTGATTCATAACTCGCTACCAAATTACCTCTATAACGAGAAGATGTGTTTCTCGCTTGATTAATTACTCATAAGGTTAATGAAGCCAGATTTTGTAGCTATTGATATTTTGCAAAGTTAGGCTTCATTGCTTCTTCATTAACTATACATTTCATAAAGATTTCAATAAGATTGTTCGGTATGAGCTTGGCAGGATTTCTTAATATTTACCTGAATATTTACTGTCATAATGTTTATTTTTGGCTATATAAATTATGCTAAATGTTTTTGAATAACATCTTATATTAATAAGTTAGGTTAGTAAAAAAACCAATATTTTCACCACTTTGTTGTTTGTTAGTTTTTGCGATCGCTCTACCCAATCTACGTAATTTAGGATGAAAATAAAATAGTTCAAAAATAGATGAAATGATTTTTTAAAATTTGTATTTATAAATACGGTGAATGAAATATTTTTACTTAACTAGAAAATTTTTGCAAATAGAAAGTCAATAAAGCCAATAATAACATCTTTTAATTGATTATTATTTTTATTTAATCAAGTATCTTTAACCTAATTCATCAACAGTTATTGAGAAAATATATTTCAATTAAAACTTGATAACCCTTGTATATTCAGGTTTTAAGCCAAAAATACTCCCTAAATCTATTAATGACTAATATCATTTAATATTGAGAAACAATCAAAAATAAATAATATTGTTTAGCAAGTCATCAAAATTTGATAAAAAAATTAATTTTTGTGCTTGAAAATATGAAATATCAGGCTAGTATGAAGATGAAAGGATTAACTAACATCTAGCTAAAATTGCTGAGGTTTTATTCATGGCTGCATTAACAGGATTGACCTTCGGAGGTAGTGCTTGGACTCCTAAATTTGCCCAAGAAATAGATAAAGAGAAATGTATCGGTTGTGGCAGATGTATGAAAGTTTGTGGATATAAAGTTTTAGGCTTAATGGCTTTAAACGAAGAAGGTGAATTTGTAGTAGATGAAGATGAGGAAGAAGTTGAACGGAAAGTAATGGTTATTGCTAACCCAGAAAATTGTATTGGATGTGAAGCTTGCTCTCGGATTTGTTCCAAGAATTGTTACACTCATAGCACATTAGATAAATAACATTCTTGTTTATTTTCGACAGTGTAATGTACTGTAAAACACTGGTTATTTTAGTCAATTTGTTAAGCAAGGTAATTAGAGGGGAATCTCAATATTTACAGAAACTAATCAAAAAGTTCGCGGTAAACAGAACCGTAAATCGTCAATTGTTATCATCTAAACAAATCATACTTGCTACTATTTTTTCTCTTTCTATTTGATCTATGAAAAATTCAAACTTCAGATCCTCAATTTCTTTAAGAAGTCGAGGATTTTGCTATAGTTATGAGTCATTAGTAATTACCAAAAGACAAGTAATAACAATATGAAAAAAGTAGATTTTTCGGTTAATCCTCCACTAGATGAAAGTCAAGCACCCACGCGGCTGATTTCTCATGTTTCTCATTCTGAACCATGGAAAGTTCGAGATTATTTCACGTTTAATACTGATCATAAAGTTATTGGTATTCAATACTTGGTGACAGGGTTTATATTTTATCTGATTGCTGGGTTAATGGCGATCGCTCTTCGCACTAAATTAGCCACAGCAGATGCCGATTTTTTTGATCCAAATCTGGACAATGCCTTGATAACAAATCATGGCACAATAATGATTTTCTTGTGGATTGTCAAGAATGCAATTGGGGGATTTGGTAATTATCTAGTTCCCTTGATGATTGGTGCTAGAAATATAGCCTTTCCTAAATTAAATGCGATCGCCTTTTGGTTAAATCTAGTTGCTGGATTATTACTATTACTAAGTTTTATCTTTAGTGGTTCTCACTTTAATTGGACAGCTTACCCACCATTAAGCCTAATTACGGCTAACAATGCTCAAAGCTTATGGATTTTGTCCATTATTTTAGTAGTAACTTCCTCAATTTTAGGTTCTATCAACTTTGTCATCACCATTTTAATGATGAAAGTTCCTAGCATGAAATGGGATCAAATTCCTCTATTTTGTTGGGCAATATTAGCAACTTCCATCCTGGCACTTTTATCTACCTCCATATTAGCAGTAGGTTTATTTTTACTGTTATTTGATATTAACTTCGGGACATCCTTCTTCCAACCAGATGCAAGTGGTAACGTCGTTATTTACCACCATTTATACTGGTTTTATTCCCATCTGGCGGTTTATTTAATGATTCTGCCAATTTTCGGAATCATGTCAGAAATTATTCCCACCCATGTCCAGAAACCGATATTTAGTTATAAAGCGATCGCATTTTCCACATTTGCTATCTGTGTCGTCGGTTTATTCGTCTGGGTACAGCATATATTTATCAGTGATACACCCAATTGGATGCAGATATTATTCACCCTTTCTCCACTGATAGTTGCAGTTGCCTTATGTGTAAAAATCTTCGTTTGGGTAGCAACTTTATGGGGGAGAAAAATCCGTTTCACGAGCGCCATGTTATTCGCTATCGGCTTCCTCTTCATGTTCGCCATGGGCAGTTTAAGCGGCATAATTATGGGAACAGTCCCCTTTGAAGTTCACGACACCTATGATGTAGTCGAACATTTTGACTACTTTTTATTTGGTGGTTCAGTCTTTGGGATTTACGCAGGTATCTATCACTGGTTTCCAAAAATGACTGGCAGAATGATGAATGAAGCATGGGGACGAGTTCATTTTGTCCTTACGTTCATCGGTATAAACCTCACATTCCTACCCATGCACAAACTGGGTTTACAAGGAATGACTGGCCGAGTTATCATGTATGACCCCCAATTTATCACCTTAAACCAGCTTTGCACCATTAGACATCTCCAAAATAGTAACATTTTATGGTAAAAGAATATAATAATTAGTTTTCAACAGGAAAATATGAGTTTAATACTGAATCACATTGAAGAGAATCATAAAGAAACACAAAGATTAATTGGTCTAGATTATGA
>JANMEE010000105.1:0-8604 GCA_031376645.1 Dolichospermum sp. OTE_75_concoct_329_sub
CATTGCCAAGAATCCACAATAACAATCCTGAAAATCCTTAAATCCTGGACATCCTGATTCAGACAATGACTTCAAAATCTTTCCCATTGCCAAGAATCCACAATAACAATCCTGAAAATCCTTAAATCCTGGACATCCTGATTCAGACAATGACTTCAAAATCTTTCCCATTGCCAAGAATCCACAATAACAATCCTGTAAATCCTTAAATCGGTGGAAATCCTGATTCAGACAATATTTTTATTTATTGCTGACTATTGACTTCAAAATCCTTCCCATTAAACAAACCATCTACAATAACAATCCTGAAAATCCTTAAATCCTGAAAATCCTGATATGGCTTGCGCCACGCTACGCTATCAGACAATATTGTGTTTAAAAGCTACTGCAAAACGTTCAATCCCTGCTAAATCAGCATGAATAGAAATATTACCATAATTACCATTATCTTCTAACAATTCCCTCACCATTTCCGCCTGTCCTGCCATCATTTCTATTAACCACACCCCTCCAGGACACAGATAATCAGGAGAAACAGCAATTAAATGACGAATATAGTCTAAACCATCTGCACCGCCGTCTAAAGCCAAATGAGGTTCATGTTTCACCACTTCTGGTTGTAAAGTAAGGACAGTATCACTAGGGATATAGGGCGGATTTGATACCATGCCGCTAAATTGACCTTTGAGAGATTCTAAGGGTTGCCACCAAGAACCTCGATAAAATTGAATCCTTTTCCTAAAATCCAAATTTTCCGCGTTGGTTTGAGCAACGGCTAAAGCGGCTGGACTAATATCTACAGCATGAATAGTGGCATTTATGAATACTTCAGCTAGTCCCAGCGCGATCGCACCGCTACCAGTCCCCAAATCTGCCCAGTGACCTGCTTGCATTTGATTATTAGCAGCAGCTATAGCCAAATCAATCAATATTTCTGTTTCTGGTCTAGGAATTAAGACCGCATGAGAAACCGTGAGTTGAAACTTTCGCCAAGCTGTCGTCCCCGCAATATACTGAACTGGTAAATGATCATGTAATCGTCTTTGCCACAATTGCTCTAATTCAGTTAAAGACAATTGCAGTGAGATTTGATGCCATGTTTTGAAAAACTCTAAACGCAGTGACAAACGGTCTAAATCAGCTATTGTTAATAATAACCAATCTACCTCCATTGGAGATATGTCCGCGGCTATAGCTGCTTGAATTGCAGTCTTTCGCCACTGCCAAAGTTCTAATCCAGAAACTATTTGATTTGGCTTTAACATATCAGGAGGTAAAGATTATTTGCTATTTCTTGGGTTGAGCAGGAACTAGAGAACGAATAAATTCTATGGATTCCTGTGAGGGAAACAAGAAAATCTTATTAGTGTTGGGATCATTACTGCTACTGAGTGTTTCAATTACGTTATACAAATCTAATACCTGAATTTCCGTATTAGTTGATTCTTGTGGTTTGGCCTTTTTA
The DNA here is from genome assembly GCA_031376645.1 of Dolichospermum sp. OTE_75_concoct_329_sub. Taxonomy (GTDB): domain Bacteria; phylum Cyanobacteriota; class Cyanobacteriia; order Cyanobacteriales; family Nostocaceae; genus Dolichospermum. Next base: position 1,466 of record JANMEE010000105.1, read on the forward strand.
AAGGCTTCTAAAAGAGCCACTGCTTGTTCTTTTTCAAAATAGAAAGGAATCAAGCGGTTGTTTCCTTGAGGAATTGTCAGATAGCTGTTTTCTTTCTTAAATTTTGGCACGAATAAAGGAATACCATTAAATTTTTTGTCTGTTTTACCAGTGGTATTCAACATAGTTGTTGCCAGGTTAACTTGTTGTTGAGTAGGGACTAAAGTAAAAACTAAATTAGAGTCTTTTTTCTTATTATTTTCTACTACTAATTTATAGTAATCTGCTAAAGAAACAGGCGTAATTTGAATAGTGCTTGCTAACTGAGAGTTTTCTTTTTTAAGCCGATTTTCTAGGAAAATTTGAGCATCTTTCTTGCTAAGAAAAAAGCCTATTTGAGAAATAGTCTTAGATTCATTTTTTCTGGAGATGACTACAAATTCTCCTTTGGGATTAGTTAGGGTAAAAACGGGTACTTCTCGTAAAGTTTTTACCACCTGCTCCTGTGGTAGAGCTAGGGCTTGCAGATTATTTATGCCCAATATGCCAGCAAACATCACACTACTAGCCAAACCCAATGTTAAGCCCCAACGTACTAATAATTTCATGATCACTCTTCCCCTCAATAATTTCATTAATGCCAGCAACTGGACAAATTGTGAGATTTATGCACCGATAACCAGTTTTAGTTATATAGCAGTCCATATAATTTACAAAAAACTTATAGTGGCTATTTGGTATCAATTCTCAAAATAGGATTTTGTCAAACCTTTTGGTGATGATGATATTATCACCTCTAGAAACTGAATATACGCACTAAAGTTATCTTATTTTTATTTTTGCTTGGCTATTCATTTCCATTATCCCACCCAAAAGCCTGAAAACCCTATTATATGTCTTCTCTAGAAACAAGGAAAATCCTGGTGTTTTACCATTGAATCTTATATTCAGTGACGCTCTGATTGCATCTAACGTTCCAAAAACTACTCAAAAAGGGTTTAAAGAACTTTCAAAAATAAACAGTATCAAAGCAACTTTTCCTCTCCCCGCCCTCTGTCATGTATTATACTTGACTAAGTAGCAAATAACTATATGGTTCTTCTAGGGATTGCACGGTACTGGATTTAATGGCATCTAAATAACGCAATAATAACTGGACTTGTGGAAAATTGGGACGATAGGAAAGATTACCTTGTTTTTCAAATAGGAGTGGAGAATTTATACCTGATGTGAGGGAAGCAATCTCTTTGTAGTCGGGATTTTCCTGAGAATGATGGGTAAGCCAAAGGTGATCTGAAGCCGCAGGAATTAAGCCTGGTGGTAGTTCACCCTCCAAGAAAGCTAATAATCGCTGTTGACAAATGCGGGTATTGATACCACGACTTTCAAATAACTGCAAGACTTCACCAAAGGATAAAGAACGGTTGGGTAATAGTTTTAGCAATTCAGAGAATAAGAAATAATCTGTGTATTGTTGTTTAGGTATGTCTAAGACTTGGGGATGTAAAGGTAACATGGTTAAACCTAGTGCAACTCGACTACAATTGGGAGCGCCATTTTCAGCCAGATATAAGTCTTGAATAATCTTGGCATTAGGCAGTTTTTGCCGTAACCAACGGTTAATAGTGCCGACTGAAGCCACACCACCGCTAAGGACAGCTTGATTAATAGCTTCGGTGGGAATTCCACGGGCTACTAATAATTTGTTAAGCTCTCGATTGAGACGACGGACAAAGGGGACAAAGACTTGACTTTCCAAATCTCGGCGCTGTAATACCCAGCGTTGATCGGCGAATTCTAGGGTAAAGGTTTCTTGGTGCTGTAAAATCAATTTCAATGCCAAAGCTGCATCTAATAAAGCTTGTCCCAGGAGGGAACTTTCTAACCGTTGCTGGAGACGAATTCGCGCTTCTGTATCTGGTTCTCCAACTTTAGGTAATGTTAATGCTTCTAAACCTAAATTAGAAAATTGCATTTGGTCTAAACCAGGAATTGAGGGTTGCCAATGCCAAGGATTAGCATTTGCTTGTTCATGATCAGATTGTCCAAGTTCACGGGTTTGGCGGGATTTTGGTGGTAGTAGTAACTGACAAATAATATCCTGTTCAATGCCTTTGCCAGAGTAGGCAAAATTGTGCAGCATGAAGTCTTTATATGCTAAGTTTTCCAGATTTGCTGGTATATCTACTAAGGTCATTTCTACCTGAGTTGCCCCAATATTAATTGCTAAGGTGTTACCTAATAGGGGATAATCACTAGTTTTCAAAGCCCGTAAACCCTGATTTTCGCTGATTTGGATAGATTGACCATTAGCACTGTCTAATTCTGACAGTAAACTGGCGATCGCTTCTTCTACAAAAAAGATTTGTTGGGGATGAGAAACAAGTTCACTGGTGACAATCGCTTCCCGAACATTAAAGCGATATTGTTCAGTCCAACTAGAAGGACAAGTACAAATGACACCAGCAATATTCTTAATTACTTGGGAAAAAGTTGGTGTATTCATCCCCACTGCATTAGCAATTAATGCTGGTGTGGTACTAGTTTGACTAGACCTAAGAGTTGATAGTAGCTTAGAAAGCGATCGCACTACCCAAATTAATGGACCTGCAGAAAACTCATTTAATTGCAACATTGGTTCCCATTTTTGTCGTTCTTGCTGGTAGGGAACTGCTATTTGTAAATAAGGCTTTAACTGTGCTGAATAAAGATGAGGGGAAAAATCTGATTCTCCACTTTTCCCCGGATGAGAACCTGAATTAGTAGGTAAATAAACTTCTGCTGGTAAACGGAATGATTGCCCAAAAGCAGAACCATCAACTTGACTTTCGGCTGACCAATAAATCGGATAAACTACCAATTTAGAGCGATTCAATAAAGCAGCAGAAATTCCCGTTGTGCCAATATCAATTCCTAAATACCAAGTCGCATCTAAAGTATCTGCCAGAAGATGATTATTTTCATCATTGGGAATTGAGACTTGAGGAATAGTAATTGGAGATTGCTGACTAGTGATTGAAGATTGGGAAAAATCTTCTTGTTCATCTTTTATATATGTCTGAGTTATTAAACTTAAATCTACTTCCTGACTGGGAACTATATTTACATTATCAACTTGATTTTCAGAATCTAATTGAGTTATAGATTCTCCAGTATAATTTAATGGTTGATCAAAATTATCTAAATCCTGATCTAATTGTTTTAACTGATTGGCATCTAAAGTAATTTGTGGAATACCAGGATCATCATTATCTAACAAAGACAGTAAATTTTCTTCAGAATCAGCCGCAACAAAGTTATCCAAAGGTAGATATTTATTTTCCGCTTCTGTTTCTGAATTGTCTAATTGATTGAGGATTTCTAATGGTGCTTGTTCATTACCAGTATCTACCAACAAATCAGTCAAAACTATAATTGTATCAACAGGATCTGCTTCTTCTGGTAAAAATGTGAGATCAGGTTCTGTAGAAATAGGAGAAATTATTGCTTGCGGCTTTGAGTTCTCATCATCATCTTTTAGTAATAATGGTAACTCTTCTTTTGGTTCTACTAATATAGTGCTATCAGCTATATTAGAAATTGTTAAATTATTAATTTCTACTGTTGGTAAATCATTACTGACAACTTCGGAAATAATAGATAGATCTTCATTTTCTTTAAGTATAATATCATGAGAAAATGAAAAATTCAGCGGTGAAGAAATTTCAGTATTAAAGAAACTTGCATAAAGTTCATCTATTTCATCAATATTTGTTAACTGTAGATCTTTTGCAGATTGTGATTGATCCTGTAAAAACTCTGCACCCAGATTAATTGGCACTATTTCCGCAGTAGGAATTTCGATAGATACATCTTTTGAAGGTGTCAATTCTGCAACTCCAAGTCCAGGAGATTCAGCTAATATAGGAATTTCGATAGATACATCTTTTGAAGGTATTAATTCTGCAACTCCAAGTCCAGGAGATTCAGCTAATAATGGTGATGCCGAGACTATTTCAGTATTTACATGAGAAATAGAAGGCTCATTAATCAAAACTTGCTGTTGTAAATATTGAGTCAAATCATTGAGGAAAGTTGCCATCAACTGTTCACCTTGCATCCCTTCATCGTGCATTTTAGCTAGTGCTTGGGACAAAGAATGATAGTAGGTATTGATATTACGTTCTAGGGCTTCAAAAACAGTATTGACAGTTCCGTCTAGAGACAGTAAGCGTTGATCTAAATTACGAGCTAAATTTGCTAACTGCTCTACCCGTTCTGCTGATTCTAAAATAGGTTGAATAGCAGAGGTTATTGCTTCTAAATTCTGCAAATCAGGGTTAATTGTTAGCCCAGAATTTGATTTTAAATGTGGTACTAAACGACCCATGAGGACTTCTAAAAATTCAGAAATCATCTCCTCTTGGTTGGCTAACTGCTGGCTTAATGAAGAGTTTTGCAGTCGCTTTTGCTCAAGTTGTCTAATTTCTTGAATCAAATCTGCTCTTTCTGCCAACAGCCTGGATAATTCCGCTTGTAAAGGCTGAAATAAAACAGTTAATTCTTGTTTGGTTTGTACTGTTTCAATACTACTTAGCTGTGGTGAATGTAAGGAAGGCTCTAAAACAGATGGGACATGACTCTGTTGGTTAAATTGTGTCAACAGAGATGAAAATGCTGGTGTGGGCAATGGGTTGGTAGTTTCTGGTAGGAGATCATTCTTTGATACTTCATCCTCACCCAGTTGGACTAAAAAGTTACGGACTCGTTGTAAAATCTCTTTTTCCTGTTGTCCTTGCTTAGGCAGGAATTTAGAAAGACCTTTGGCACTATGAGACAGTAAGTGATCAATATCTGCAATTAGTTGGTGAATTTCATCAGTATGGTAAGTCACGTTAAATTACCTTAGTTAAAAATAGAGGTTGATTTGTAAGAGAATGACAATTACAGAAGTTTCGAGTGTCAAAATTTGTTACTGACGCTGCTAAGACTAATTGTGTTATTACTGGTAGCTTGTATGGCGTAGCCATATTTACTCATGGAGACAGTGAATAATATCTTAAAAGATTAAGGTTTAGCTAGTTTTTAACCGCAGAGCGCGGTCTACGAGATTGCGTGGTGTTAGCCATACACTTCCGTTAGGGATACACGAAAATCAAATAATACTTCTATATTAGTCAATATTGTCAATCAGTATTTGCTAGAACAACAGGCAAGAATAAAAGAGGAAAAGTTTATGATGTCAAATATTGCGCCCTTTTTACGGATATATACTAGATTAAAAATTAAAAAAGCAGATAATACAGGCTTTTAAGTATTTTTAATGATTGGTTGACTGGAAGAGGCAGGGGGAAAGGGAGCAGCAAGCCCTTTCCCCTTGCGTGAAGCGGACTAAACATGGGTACAAGCCCCGTCCTTTTAGGAAGCTTACACGGGGCAAAGTTCAAGCTCTGTCCCAATTTTCTCCCTTGCTCCCTGCTCCCTGCCCCTTTTCCTCTTGCTGACTTATGGCAATATGCACTTGAATGAGGTACAAAATTGACAAACCCTAGTTTTACTTTTTTATATAACATAGTTGGTCTGATCTGAGACAATCTCTGTTAAAGGAGGTTATATTTTGATGACTTAGGTTTAAAATAACTATCTTAGTGTTGTGATAATAACAGCTTTAATAATCAAGATGCCCTGATGGAAGAACGACATAATACACACAATACATCTCATACATGGATGATTTCAGCCCCATTTTTTCAAGGCTTGCCAGAACCAGGCTTGGAAAAAGCTCTGATTCACCTTGTTACACGGACTCACCCAGCCAACCAAGTAATTTTACTGGAAAATGACTGGGGGGGTTCAGTCTACTTCATTATGAGTGGATGGGTTAAAATCCGTACCTACAATTTAGATGGGAAAGAAGTAACGCTAAATATTATTGGCAGTGGGGAATTATTTGGGGAAATGGCAGCGCTAGATGAGGTTCCTCGTTCTACTGATGTCATTACTCTGGCACCAACGATGATTGCAAGTATACCTGCTCAGGATTTTGTGCATTTGCTGCAAACAGAACCTTTGGCAGGGATGAGATTGGCGCAATTAATGGCTAGAAGGTTGCGACAAGTCAACAGAAGATTGCGCTTGCGGGAATCAGATAGTCAATCACGGGTGGCTGATACCTTGCTGTTTTTGGCCGAAGGGCAAGGAAAAGAAGAAAATATAGGTAAGGAAATTCCCAATTTACCTCACCGTGAGTTAAGTAGTTTAAGTGGATTAGCACGGGAAACTGTGACAAGAGTGCTGACAAAATTAGAAAAAAAGGGGTTGATTGTCAGGGAGCAAGATAAAATTCGGATTCCTGATTGGTCAGCTTTGGAAAAAACCATAGTTTAATTTTAGTTGCCCAGCATGAGTATTGTTGATTCCTTACCAGAAGAACCAGAGAAAGATTCATCTCCTGAATCTCTTTCCCAAACTCGATTACAGTACCAATCTTTCAAAGTTGAGAGTACCTTGAGGATGGTGGAAACGGCTTTTTTAGCCAGTACGGCAAGTTTAATTTGGTTTATTAATTTTTATTTTCCTTTGGGTCCGGTATTGCGGGTATTTTTTCCCATTCCTATTGCTTTGGTTTATTTACGTTGGGGTAAACGGGCTGCTTGGATGGCAGCCCTGACTTCTGGGTTGCTGTTGTCTGTGTTGATGGGTCCAGTTCGCAGTTTGTTATTTGTCATGCCTTTTGGCTTGATGGGTGTGCTGTTGGGGGTAACTTGGTATCGTCGTGTTCCCTGGATTGTTTCGATAACTTTAGGGACTTTGTTAGGGACGTTGGGGGTATTTTTCCGACTCTGGTTTTTGTCTGTGTTATCGGGGGAAGATTTATGGGTTTATGTGATTAACCAGATGACAGAAATTATTGAATGGATTTTTTTAAAGTTGGAATTGTTAATGACTCCCAATTTATTATTAATTCAATTAGGAGCGATCGCTCTCATTCTCTTCAATAATTTTATTTACTTGTTTACAGTTCATCTTGCTGCTTGGTTACTTTTAGATCGCTTAGGAAATTCTATTCCCCGTCCACCTCACTGGGTGCAAGTTTTGATGGATTATGAATAAGGAGTCACCGAGTCACCGAATCACCGAATCAGGAGTCACCGAGTCAGGAAGAAGGAAGAAGGAAGAAG
>JANMEE010000135.1:0-2376 GCA_031376645.1 Dolichospermum sp. OTE_75_concoct_329_sub
CTGACAGGCGTATACTTTCCAAGAGTCCCCCGGTAGGTTTTTATGTCTTGTACTGACAACTCAATCATAACACAATATTGAAGGCGAATAAATTCGGCATTTGTCGGTTTTCCCCTTCGGTCTGAAGACGCGAAGCTCCCAACCTTCCCGTGTTCCTCTAGTACAGCACGGCGTAAATAAAACAACCATTCTCAATCGCCAAAAAGCTTACGCCATATTATTTTTGACTTTTGACTTTTGACTTTCGCCTTGCGGTACTAGTGGGTCTTGCCCACCCTACATTACTTAAAATTTTTCAAATATCATTTATGACTTCTATAACTGATTGCAGATCGGATTTTGTTCAATAACTGTGCCAAGATAGAAAATCAAGGATTATATTGAGCAAAAGGAAAGCTAAAAAACGCCGTGCAGATTACATTTTTAGGGACGAGTTCCGGTGTACCGACAAGATCACGCAATGTTTCCAGCGTGGCACTGAGGTTGCCACAACGGGCAGAATTGTGGTTATTTGACTGTGGTGAGGGAACTCAGCATCAAATTTTACGGAGTGACTTAAAAGTTAGCCAACTATCCCGAATTTTTGTCACCCATATGCACGGTGATCATATTTTTGGCTTAATGGGATTGCTGGCTAGTTGCGGTTTAGCAGGTAATGTAGACAAAATTGACATTTATGGTCCATCGGGATTAAACGAATACTTACAAGCCGCTTCCCGTTACTCTCATACCCATTTTTCTTACCCCATTAAAGTGCATACTGTTCAGCCGGGGGTAATTTATGAAAATGATGAATTTACAGTTAGTTGTGGTCTTTTACATCACCGTATTCCGGCATTTGGCTACCGAATAGCCGAAAAAGATAGAACCGGACGTTTTGATATAGACAAAGCCAAAACCTTAGAAATTCCCTCAGGTCCGGTTTATGGAAAACTCAAGCGTGGTGAAACAGTCACCCTCGAAGACGGAAGAGTAATTAATGGGAGTGAATTATGTGGACCAATAGAAATTGGGCGAAAAATAGCCTATTGTACGGATACGGTTTATTGTGAAGGTGCGGTGCAATTAGCAGAAGATGCAGATGTATTAATTCATGAAGCAACTTTTGCTCATCAAGATTCAGAAATGGCTTTTCAGAGGCTACATTCCACAACCACAATGGCCGCGCAAACAGCTTACAGGGCAGGAGTTCGCAAGCTGATTATGACACATTTCAGTCCTCGTTATGCTCCAGGTAATACTATTGAGTTAAAAGATTTACTTAAAGAAGCACGGGCGATTTTTCCGAAAACAATTATGGCTCATGATTTTATGGTTTATGATGTCCCTCGGAGACGGGAAATTGAATCAAGTGTGAGTGCTTAAATTTGCTATAATTTTGACTTATTTCTAATTTTTACCAACCTAAATTATGAGCAATATTCCCCAAATTGGGCAACCTGCACCGGATTTTTCAACCCCAGACCAAAATAATAATTTAGTCAATCTTAGTGAACTAAATGGGTGGATAGTTCTCTATTTTTACCCTAAAGATAATACTCCTGGTTGCACCACTGAAGCTCAAGACTTTACAGAATTGTCCTCAGAATTTACCACAGCAGGAGTAACAATCATCGGTGTCAGTCCTGATTCTGCCGCTTCTCATTGCAAATTTATAGACAAACATAGTTTATCAATTACCCTATTAACAGATCCTGAACATCAATTAATAGAAGCCTATGGTGCATGGCGTTTAAAGAAGTTTATGGGTAAGGAATATATGGGAGTTGCTCGTTCAACTTTTCTAATTTCACCTGATAAAATCATCGCTTACGTTTGGCCTAATGTCAAAACTAAAGGTCATGCTGAATCTGTATATGAGAAAATCCAGAAATTAGCTGCTATTTAACCTTTGATAGTCCGATAATGGGACTATCTGGATATAACTGCAATTTTCTAAATGTTAATTAATTTAAAGTTTCCTTTATCGAATTCTGTTAGAGAACTCCACAAAAAACATGAACTGCTTGCAGCAGCGCTAGTTCCCTCCGGGACGCTCTCGCGTTCGCTATCCCATAGTAAGGAATATGAATTAAATAAAGTGCAAAAGTAGGGTGTGTTAGCGACAGCGTAACGCACCATTTCAGGTTAAGAGGTTGTTTGATAGCGTTCACGAAGTGTGCCGGAGGCATAGCGTGGCGTTAGCCATAAAGTATTAGATGAAACCGATAATCTCCAAAAACCTAACCCCCCTGCCCCCCTTCCCTACGTTAGCGCAGCGTGCCGAAGGCTGGGAAGGGGGGTTTCAAAGCCTCTCCAGTCATAAAAGCTGCTCCTTTTCCCTCCCTTGTAGGGGAGGGTCAGGGAGGGGTGCGGGGAGAGGTTTACAAGAGGGGT
>JANMEE010000100.1:0-90176 GCA_031376645.1 Dolichospermum sp. OTE_75_concoct_329_sub
ATTGTCGTGAGGGCAAGACTTGGATGACTTGGAAGGACAGTGGACAAGGGAGAAAAACCGGACAAAATCAGATGCTCTTGGTAACAAGAACAGTCGGTCAAAATACCATTGTGCGGATCAAATCTTCCTTGTCTACCTTCCTTCCTTGTCTTCCTAGTCCTGCCTTCACAGTTAATATTAAAAACCTACACCTGTCAGCCCCCAACCCCCTCCCCGCAAGCGAGGAGGGGGCTTAGGATGTATCTCACAAAGAGTGCATATCGCTATATTAATCGCTGTCATTTGTTAACGAATGAATAGAAAGTTAGTTGATTGACATTATCCACGGGTTCATTGTCTAAGAGGATGTTTGAAAAGTTTTTAATGTATAAATAAACCTCTCCCCGAAACGGGGAGAGGCTTTGAAACCCCCCTTCCCAGCCTTCGGCACGCTGCGCTAACGTAGGGAAGGGGGCAGGGGGGTTAGGTTTTTGGAGATTATCGGTTTCATCTAATACTTTATGGCTAACGCCACGCTATGCCTCCGGCACACTTCGTGAACGCTATCAAACAACCTCTAAAATGAAGTCTTCTGGTAAGAGTTCCCAGGTGATCTTGGTGGTCGAAGCAGTTACAACCATAGAAAACACAAATAAGGGATTAAATAGTATAGCTTGTGATGGATATAACAATTAATTAAGTAAGTGAGCGTTAAAAATTGTCGTTATGACAAGGGAACAACGGAACAGAAAAGAGGTTTTGGGACATTTTACTTTTCGTTACATATTACTCTTCGAGAAGCTGCTTCGCGTCTACGGTTTTTTTCTGTTCACCTACTTATAGTTTTAATTGATTCTACATTTATGCAATGCCTAATTACAGTTTTACTTCTGGCTCCTCACTACTAAAACCTGCCATTCCCCTGAATAATGTGCTTCACCGTCGTTAAAGTCTCCAAACTAATAAATCCCCTGCGATGTCCTTTTTGATTGGACATTCCTAAAAATACAGATTCTCCTCGTAAGGAGTAACGGGAAAAACGGGGGGAAGCATTAATGTAGGTAGAGGCACTATTTACTCCTAAGGCAAATTGGCGACTTTCTTGGTAGGATTCAGTGACAATACTGTCAGCATGACTGCTACTATATTGATTAATCCAAGCGATCGCATTTTCTAAACTATCTACTAATTTAAACGCCACTGTTTTGGTTAAATAAGGTATTCCCCATTCTTCATCTTTTGCTAATTGTAATTGGGGAAATGCTGCCACTAATTCCGCATCACCTTTAAGTTCAAAACCTTTTTCTTTTAAGCTACCCCACAACACTGATAAAGAAGAAGGTAATGCCTGACGATGAATTAAAACTTTTTCAATGGCATTTACTTGATCCGGTTCACTTTCATGGCTATCCATAATCATCCAGCGGATCATTTCTAAGCTACTATTGACTGACCAATACAGATAACAATTGCCCATTGCTGATTTTAAAACTGGGCAAGTTGCTTGTCTAACTACCTGTTGGATTAAACTGGAACGTCCGTAGGGAATAACTAAATTTAAATACTGATCTTGGGTGACTAAATCTCGTATTGAAGCACCATGTTCATCGGTGATTAATTCTACAGAACCTTCTGGTAAACCGACTTTAGTAATAGCTGTTTGCAGTGAGTTAGCGATCGCTGTATTAGAATTACTAGATTCTGTACTCCCTTTGAGAATAATACTATTGCCAGTTTTTATACAAAAACCAGCAGCGATCGCCCCTAGATCCGGGAAAGCCTCATAAATAAAGGCAATCACCCCTAAAGGCATTAACTGAGTATAACTTTGAGAATCTTCCTGTTGATAATCAGCAGTTCTCACCCTTCGCAAAGGATCAGATAATTCCCCCAATCGTTGGAGAATCTTGATTGTATTCTCCAATCGAGAGGGAGTTAACTTCAACCAGTCCAAAATTAATTCGGGAACTGCCATTTCTCGACTTGCTTCCAAATCCAGGGTATTAGCTTCGAGAATTTCATCAAAATCATTTTCTATCGCTTGTGCCATTGCTAACACAGCGCGACTCCTCTCTATTCCCTTAGTCGTTCCCAATTTCAGGGAAGCCTGAAAAGCGCGTTTGGCACTTGTCATAGGTTCGGGGTAATCATCAATCACTTCACCTGTCATGAGTTATCGTCTGTAAGTAAGCCAGACCATTAGTGCGGGTAAAATTGCCAATAGTATCGCTACCATTGCCCAAGCGAGGATGCTAGAACTAGTAGCTAACCGTAGGGCTAATGGTAACCATATAATGACTAACACAAAAATAATGCTTAGTGCTATTGGTAAATAACTTTGTCCTAAGCGTGGTTGAACAACTTGCCAATTATTGTCTTTCCAACGCCAAGCCCGCTTATAGGGATGGGTTGTAGACAGTTGTTCTAATACATATCCATTTCCTTCTACTACAAAAATCTGCTGACAGCGATCGCATCCGAAGGCTTCTGTTAGTACAATGGGAATTAACTGTCCTTTGCGACGACAAGGACAAGCATATTCCGTATTTAAATCAATTTTATCTGGTTTTTGAGGTTGCACAAGCGAGATCAATAACTTGAGCGGTTTTTACATTATTCCCCATTTTTCCGGAAAATCAGCATGGGGAAACCTAAAATTACTTCTAATGATATAGTCCTGAAAGTTTACTAAGAGAACTTCACAAAAAAAACTATCCAGTCTTGTGGGATGGGCATCTGGTCCCTCCTTGTATTATTAGCAGACTGTTTATGCCTACACCACAAGAGAATTTGGGATTTTTTTATTTGGAAGTCTCTAACAAATTCACAACCTAAAAATCCATCCTCTACGAAGTTAGTAGAGATGGAAGAATAGTTAGTCTTATTCCAATATACTTTCTTTAACTAAAAAGCGGGTGATGGGATTCGAACCCACGACATCAACCTTGGCAAGGTTGCGCTCTACCACTGAGCTACACCCGCGATTTCACCAATACAACTATTATTCCAGATTTATTCTCAGTTGTCAACCCCTAAATTAAATTCTTTTTTCAGGGGGTAGAAAGCAGGATGCAGAGGGAAATAATTTTGCCACTGACAACTGACAACTGACAACTGACTAACTCGCTAAAGTCGGGCGTAATTGACGCATGAGACTAGCCATTTCTATGGCATTCATGGCATACTCCCAACCGTGATTACTCTTGATTCCAGCTCGTTCTAATGCCTGTTGCATTGTGTCTGTGGTTAAAATCCCGAAAATTACCGGGACACCTGTTTGGAAACTAGCCGCAGCGATACCTTTAGAAACTTCAGAGGAGACATAATCAAAATGTGGTGTTTGTCCTTTAATAACTGCACCAAGGCAAATTATGGCATCATAACGGCCAGACATGGCTAACTGACGGGCTATATTGGGAACTTCAAAACTACCGGGAACCCAAACATAGTCTACTTGTCCACCTTCAGAGTCAGGATTGATACCGTGGCGTTTTAAACAATCTTTACATCCTTCTACTAGTTTCAGGGTGACAAGATCATTAAAGCGAGCGATGATCAATGCAAAGCGCAAAGACTCGGTTTGCTGAAAATTTCCTTCAAAAACTGCCATAACTGCCTCTAAATAAATTTACAATAACTGCTTTACTAATATACTTTTCTGTCATCAAAATAGAAGAGCAGGAAAGCACAATCAGGAAAAAGTCATCTAGAAAAAGAAAAAAACTTTCTTTTTGACTCTTTACCTGAGCTTTTCTGCTCCTAAGAGTGTATATGGTATGCGTTAGTGAATAATCAAAGCATTCAACTAAACCACGAAAAAGTTTAATATACCAACTAACACGACTAAAACTGTCCAAATTCCCGAACCAACCCAGAGTAGTTTTTTAGATTCTACCCAGTTTTGAGGTGTGGCGTAAACAACGGGTACACCAATTACAAGCACGAAGGAGAACAAGACTAATGATATTAAAGCGATTTGAAATACTATGCTCATTTTGTTTTTCCCAACATAACTAAATCTTAGTTGCCCAGAACTGCTACTGTATAGAGAGTCTGGGTTTTTCAGTGAACCTTATGAACTCACAAGGTATCGCCTGATCAATTAATATTTTACGTCTGGTTTGTCACACTTGCTCATTTCTCATCTGGCAATCTGTTTTTTCTTTTGGGAATTGATAATTGGTGATTGGGAAAAATGATTAGGATAGAAATTATATTCTCTGCCACCTTGTCACCTGTCACCTGTCACCTGTCACCTGTCACCTGTCACCTTCTTTACTGTTACCTGTCCCCTGTCCCCTTCTTACTGTTACCTGTCACCTGTCCCCTGTCACCTTCTTTACTGTTACCTGTCCCCTGTCCCCTTCTTTACTGTTACCTGTCACCTGTCCCCTTCTTACTGTTACCTGTCACCTGTCCCCTGTCCCCTTCTTTACTGTTACCTGTCACCTGTCCCCTGTCACCTTCTTTACTGTCACCTGTCCCCTGTCACCTACATATATGGATTTAATTCTTTGTCATACAACTGCTGATTTTGACGCTTTAGGGGCAGCGGTGGGTTTGACTTGTCTCAAACCAGGGAGTAAAATCGTTCTAACTGGGGGAGCTCATCCTCCTGTACGGGATTTTTTGGCACTACACCGAGATGAGTACCCGTTGATTGAAAGACGTTCGGTAAATCCTGAAAAAATTCGCTCTTTGATGGTTGTAGATACTCAAAAGCGCGATCGCTTGGGTAAAGCCGCTGAATGGTTCGATTTAGCCAATGTCCAAGAAATCATAGTGTATGATCATCATCTTGGACAAGATCGAGATATTTCCGCTACCCAGTTATACATTGATGAAGTTGGCGCTACAACTACTTTAATGGTAGAAGAATTACAAAAAAATAATATTTCTTTAAATTCAGCCCAAGCAACCGTTATGGCTTTGGGTATTCATGTTGATACAGGTTCATTAACATACAAGCAATCTACAGCCAGGGATGCTTTAGCTTTAGCTTGGTTAATGCAGCAAGGAGCAAATTTATCAGTTATTTCTACTTATCGTGATCCTGGTTTATCACCACAACTACAACAATTATTAACGACAGCTTTAGAAAATTTACAATATCTGTGTTTACGAGGATATACCATTGCTTGGGTAATACTAAAAACCGATGGTTTTGTCCCAGGTTTATCAGGTTTAGCCTCAGAAATTATTGATTTAACAGAATCTGATGCTGTTCTGTTAGCAAATGAATATTCTTTAGATGAAAATGATTTACGATTAACAGTAATTGGAAGAACGCAAATTCCCCAAACAAATCTTAATCACTTATTTCAACCTTATGGTGGTGGTGGACATTCTCAAGCGGCATCTTTTAACCTCCGCACTACAGATTCACAACCAATTTTACAACAATTATTAGATAGTTTAAAAGCACAAATTCCCCATCCTCCCACAGCCAGAGATTTGATGTCTTCTCCAGTGCGGACAATTCGCCCTGATACTACTATAGCAGAGGCACAACGGATTTTATTACGTTATGGACATTCAGGTTTATCTGTAGTCAATGACCAAAATTTATTAATAGGAATTATTTCTCGTCGGGATTTAGATATTGCTTTACATCATGGTTTTAGTCATGCACCAGTTAAAGGTTATATGACAAGTAATTTAAAGACAATTACCCCCAGTACTTCTCTACCAGAAATTGAATCTTTAATGGTAACTTATGATATTGGCAGATTACCAGTATTAGATTATGGGCAATTAGTTGGTATTGTTACTCGCACCGATATTTTAAGAGAATTACATCAACTAGAAATTCAAAATTCAAAATTCAACATTCAAAATTCAGACAACAATTTAGCTCTTAATACCGAATTAGAAAAACGTCTCAATCCTCAACTTTGGCAGTTACTGACTATAGCATCTCAAGAAGCCGAAAAACGAGGTTGGCATCTTTATTTAGTCGGGGGTGCTGTTCGAGATTTACTATTAGCAGAATCAGAAAATCAGACTTTGATGATTAATGATATTGATTTAGTAGTTGATGGTTTTCATCAAACAGCAAATGTGGGTGCAGGTGTAGAATTAGCTAAAGCCTTACAGCAAATTTATCCAAATGCGAGATTAGAAATTCATGGTGCTTTTCAAACTGCGGCTTTATTATGGCATAAAGATCCAGTATTAGATTCATTATGGGTAGATATTGCCACAGCTAGAACAGAATTTTATCCTTATCCCGCAGCAAATCCAGAGGTTGAAGCTAGTTCAATTCGTCAGGATTTATATAGAAGAGATTTTACGATTAATGCAATGGCTTTGAGATTAACTTCTCCTCGTGTTGGTGAATTATTAGATTTCTTTGGTGGTTTGATAGACTTACAAAATCAGCAAGTTAAGATTTTACACGCTAATAGTTTTATTGAAGATCCGACGCGGATTTATCGCGGTGTACGTTTTGCGGTAAGGTTTGGATTTTCTCTAGAACCACAAACAGAAACTTATATTCGTTATGCGATAAATAGCGGAGTTTATGATCGTACTAGTCAAGAAAATAGCAAAACTCCGGCTTTACAAACTCGGCTAAAAACTGAATTAAAATATATATTAGCAGCAGCTTATTGGCAATCTGCTTTAGAATTGCTTAATGATTTAGGGGCTTTACAATGTATTCATCCTTCTCTAAAATTAGATTCTGAACTTTCTCGACAATTAAATTTATTAAAACACTGTTTAAGGAAATTTGACAGAAAAGAAATTTTAATAAATTGGCAAATACGTTTAGAAGTATTAATTGCTTATTTACAACCAGAATATCGGGGAAAAGTAGCTAAAAATCTACAATTGGTTGATGATAGTATTGTTAGATTACAGAATTTATCTCAAATTCAATCTGAGGTAATTAGATCGTTACCTACTTTTGAAAAACCTAGTCAAACTGTCTACTTACTCAGAAAATATGATTTGCAAACTTTAATTTTAATTGCTTTACAAAGTCACAGGAAAATTAGAAGACGCATTTGGCAATATTTAACAAGTTGGGGAAATATGCAACCGCTGTTAAATGGGAATGATTTAAAACAGTTGGGTTATAAACCTAGTCCCCAATATAAGCAAATGCTTGATGATTTATTGACGGCTACTGTAGATGGTATAATTAAGGATAAAGCTGAAGCACAAGAATTTTTAGCCCAGCATTATCCTCGGTAATTGAAATTAGGAATATGAGGTTGATATGCAAATCCAAACATCCAGCAAATACTACACTCCAGAGGAATATTTAGAACTAGAGGAAAAATCAGAAGTTAAAAATGAATATATACACGGAGAGATTATACCTATGAGTGGTGGAACTACGAATCATAATAGAATTGCTTTAAATTTCTGCACCAATTTTAAATTTAATATGCGGACTCAAAACTACAATATTTACATGAGTGATGTTAAATTATGGATGTCACGTTATCAAATTTATACTTATCCAGATATTATGGTAATTCAAGGAGAACCAATATATGAAGGAAATGGAACTACGCAAGTAACAAATCCGTTACTGATTGTAGAAGTGTTATCTAAATCAACGATAAATTATGATAAAACTGACAAATTTAGGTTTTATCGTTCTCTTCCTGAATTAAAGGAATATATTATGATTAATCAATATGAATATTTTATTGAACAATTTGCTAAAAATGCCCAAGGACAATGGGTATTAACTGAATATGAATCAGTGCATGATATATTGTCATTAAAATCAATAGATTTTCAAATTCCTTTTAGCGATATTTATGAAGGTGTGAATTTTCAGTAGGTTGGGTTGACGGTCATGTTACCCAACATTATAATCTGTCTGAATCAGGATATCCAGGATTTAAGGATTTACAGGATTTTTTTATCTAAATTTAGCAACTTTGAAGATTTATTTAATTCTGTCTGAATCAGGATATCCAGGATTTGAGGATTTTCAGGATTTTTTTTTATTTAGATTTAGCAACTTTGAAGATTTATCTAATTCTGTCTGATAGCGTAGCGTGGCGCAAGCCATATCAGGATATCCAGGATTTGAGGATTTTCAGGATTTTTTTATCTAGATTTAGAGGATTTAAAAATTTCAAAGTTTAGTGTTTATCAAAAAAAAATTCTGATTGAAAAAAATTTAATCCTCGACATCTTGAGTTAGATATTGTTATCATCATCCTAAAAATCCTGAAATCCTGAACATCCTGATTCAGACAAAAATATTTAATCTCATCATCCTAAAAATCCTGAAATCCTGGAAATCCTGATTCAGACAAAAATATTTAATCTCATCATCCTGAAAATCCTGAAATCCTGGACATCCTGATTCAGACAAAAATATTTAATCTCATCATCCTAAAAACCCTGAAATCCTGGACATTCTGATTCAGACAAAAATATTTAATCTCATCATCCTAAAAACCCTGAAATCCTGGACATCCTGATTCAGACAAAAATATTTAATCTCATCATCCTAAAAATCCTGAAATCCTGGACATCCTGATTCAGAAATATTCTTTAATCTCATCATCCTGAAAATCCTGAAATCCTAGATATCCTAATTCAGACAAAATTAGAACAGGAACAATATAATATTTTATTTTAATTCTACTACAAGTAAATACGCG
The DNA here is from genome assembly GCA_031376645.1 of Dolichospermum sp. OTE_75_concoct_329_sub. Taxonomy (GTDB): domain Bacteria; phylum Cyanobacteriota; class Cyanobacteriia; order Cyanobacteriales; family Nostocaceae; genus Dolichospermum. Next base: position 8,616 of record JANMEE010000100.1, read on the forward strand.
CAACTTAGATCCCCAGATCCCCGACTTCTTCAAGAAGTCGGGGATCTAAATCCTACGGAGAGCCTGAATGCAGGTTATAATTTTTTTGCGGAGCAACTTTACAAAAATTTATGAGTAATCCCCTTGTGCAGGCCTTTTTCGTAGGCAGAGCAGTAGCTGAAGTGATTAATGAGCGTGTAGAAGTCGCCTTGACTGATGCTTTGAGTGAACTGGGTAAGTTTGATGCTGAAACTAAAGAGCAACTACGCCAGTTTACAGAAGAAGTGATGGCACGAGCTAATCGAGCGGCGGAAGCGTCTGCAAGTGGAATAACCACAGATAATACATCTGGTGGAGATGCAGGAGACTTACAGACCGAAATTGACGAATTAAGGGCAGAAATCGCTTTATTAAGAAGTGAATTACAGAAGCATCGTAATGCTGCAAAATAGGTAATAGGTAATGGGTAAGATCAAGATTTTACCCTTCCCTGACCTCAACTCAGATGACTCCGTGACAACCCGACGGTATAAAAAAAATATGGAACAAGGTTACTCAGACAAAGCATACCGTTGGAATCGGGAAGAATACTCTAGCAAGCGCCGTTTTGTGGATATTTGGTCTTTTGTCTTGACCTTGATGTTCAAAATTTGGCGCTATAACAAGGCTTGGAGTTACTCTGGTGGTGTAACAGAATCCAAGCAAGCCGCTAGACGTAAAGCCCAAGCTATCTGGATTAGAACTACGTTTTTGGATTTGGGTCCGACTTTTATCAAGGTGGGACAATTGTTTTCTACTCGTGCTGATATTTTCTCTGCTGAATATGTAGAGGAGTTATCTAAGTTACAAGATAGAGTCCCAGCATTCAGTTATGAACAGGTAGAAGCAATTATTGAGCAGGAATTAGGGAAGAAAATTTCCGTACTGTTCCAAGATTTTGAACCTGTCCCCCTGGCTGCTGCTAGTTTGGGTCAAGTTCATAAGGCTATTTTGTATACTGGTGAGTCAGTAGTGGTCAAGGTACAACGCCCTGGACTGAAAAAGCTGTTTGAAATTGATTTAGGCATTCTTAAAGGTATTGCCCGCTACTTTCAAAACCATCCTAAATGGGGCAAAGGTAGAGATTGGATGGGTATATATGAGGAATGTTGCCGCATTCTCTGGGAAGAAATTGATTATCTAAATGAAGGTCGCAATGCCGATACTTTCCGCCGCAATTTCCGCATTTATGATTGGGTAAAAGTACCGAGAGTTTATTGGCGTTATGCTACTTCTAGAATAATTACCTTAGAGTATATGCCTGGGATTAAAGTTAGTCAGTATGATGCTTTAGATGCTGCTGGTGTAGACAGAAAAGCGATCGCTCGTTATGGCGCACAAGCTTACCTACATCAACTTCTCAATAATGGCTTCTTCCACGCTGACCCCCACCCTGGTAATCTGGCAGTTAGCCCCGACGGTGCTTTGATTTTCTACGACTTCGGGATGATGGGAACAATTAAATCCAATGTCCGTGAAGGATTAATGGAAACCTTATTTGGTATTGCCCAAAAAGATGGCGATCGCGTGGTAAAATCTTTAATTAATTTAGGAGCGATCGCCCCAATTGAGGACATGGGACCGGTGCGTCGTTCAGTCCAGTATATGCTGGATAACTTCATGGATAAGCCCTTTGAAAATCAATCAGTGGCAGCTATCAGTGAGGATTTGTACGAACTCGCTTATGATCAACCATTTAGATTTCCAGCAACTTTTACTTTCGTCATGCGTGCCTTTTCCACCCTTGAAGGAGTTGGTAAAGGTCTAGATCCAGAATTTAACTTTATGGAAGTTGCCCAGCCTTATGCAATGCAGCTTATGACAGATAACAGTAGTTCAGAGGGGAACAGCTTCTTGAATGAATTAAGTCGTCAAGCAGTTCAAGTCAGTAGCACTGCTTTAGGATTGCCTCGGAGATTAGAAGATACCCTGGATAAAATAGAACGTGGGGATATTCGTCTGCGAGTTCGCTCTGTAGAAACAGAACGCCTGATCCGGCGACAGGGTAATATTCAACTGGCAATAAGCTATGCTCTTATTATCAGTGGTTTTACAATTGCTGCCACAATTCTCTTAGTTAGCCATTATGTATGGTTAGCAAGTTTGATTGGTTTAATTGCCGCATCAGTTTCATTCATGCTAATGCGTTTGCTTTTACGCCTCGACCGTTATGATCGGATGTATTAATTAATTGTTCACGAAAAATCTATGAAACTTGACTCTACCGGCTGTACAGATCCGGGGCTTATTCGTGCTTATAATCAAGATTCCTACTATATTGATCCCGCTGGGCGATTCTTTATAGTTGCTGACGGTATGGGTGGTCATGCAGGAGGAGAAGAAGCCAGTCGGATTGCTACCACAGAAATTCGTTTATATCTAGAGAAAAATTGGCAATCCTCCGAATCTTCTTCAAAACTCCTAGAGCAAGCTTTATCCACAGCCAATCAAGCCATTGTTCAAGATCAGCAAAATCATCCTGAACGCTCTGATATGGGAACAACAGCTGTAGTAGTAGTTATTCGTCCATCCGAATCCCCTGTCTGTGGTCATGTTGGCGATTCACGTCTTTACCGTCTGCGAGAGTCACAATTACAACAAATTACAGAAGATCATACCTGGATTGCCAAGGCGATGAAAATGGGTGATATTAATGCTGATGAAGCCAGGGTTCATCCCTATCGCCATGTGTTATCTAGTTGTTTGGGTAGGGAAGACCTGAATCAGATTGATATTCAACTACTGAATTTAGAAAATGGCGATCGCTTACTTCTCTGTAGTGATGGACTTACAGAGGAACTCATAGATCAAAAAATTCTTGAACATATCAACGGCGTACCTTCTCTAGAACAAGCTGCTGGATCCTTAATTGAAGCTGCCAACAAACAAGGTGGACACGATAATATTACAGTCGTCTTAGTCTCGGTAGAAACCTGATTTTCCAGTTATTCCATAGGTAATGGGTAATGGGTAATGGGTAATAGGAGGTAGGGGCGCTTTCTTCTGCGTCCATTCAAGAGTCCAGCAATTCTCATTTTAAGGTTTCATGACATTTAAACCCTTGCAGTACAAGGAGTTTACAATTCTTAACAAATCTGGGGATAGCGAAGCGGTGCTGCAAGCAGTTCGCTGGAATGACGCAAACTTGTTTCAAAATGAGAATTGCTGTCAGGAGTCAGAAGTAGCTTGTTTTAGTCGTACCTCATTCAAGCGCATATCTATTGCCTATTGCTTCTTCCCTACCTAAAAAAGTAAATATACTTAACAATTTGTTCAAATTGAGCATTTTTTATTTCAATAATTTGATAAAAATATTTTTAATCTCCAAAAAATTATCACAGGAGCTTAAACTTCTATAATTTCCACAATTGACATATTGCACTTCGTAGTATGTCTTAAATAAACAGCAAATACAGGGTTAATAAATCAGAAAATCTAGATAAAAACCAAGCATCAAACTGATCTTCCTCTTGATTTTTCATTTCCGAATATCAACGAATCTATAACTACTACCACTAAAAGGATCTTCACCAAAATTAAACTATCCCAATTTGCATGAACCAGCTTTTAGCGGGGTTAATTCTTGTATCAATAAATTCATTGCAAATACATACCTCAAAAAAATAAATTAAAAAAGATGGGCAAATTGTCAAACACTTGTTATCTTTCTTAATATGGAGAAACAAATCTCAGGGAAAATTTAGCCCAATAATTACCTTTTAGGACTTTTACGTAATTAAGCAGATTGCAAGTAAAGGAAGTAAAAAATTTCATCCTGAATCCTGACTTCCAACTCTTCAATTCTGTGATCAATTTCGATTTTACACCTTGTTTGTTTTGGAGTTCACTATGAATCAACGAACTGAACTGTCTTTGGAACAGCAATTTAGCATTCGCTCCTTTGCTACACAAGTCCAACACATGAGCCACGAACAAGCTCAAGATTTTTTAGTCAAGCTTTATGAGCAAATGGTTGTCCGTGAAGCAACTTATCAAGAAATGCTGAAACAACAGTGGGGTCTAGACTCAGATTCCACTATGGCATAGAGTCTTCTTCTATCGCAGTGGGCGACCTCCTTCTCTTGCTAGTTTCCCGCTAGGAAAAAAGCTGGGGATGTTGGGGCGTTAACTTCGATTCTCACGGAGATATTCGCTATCAAGATATTAAACAATAATTCCATCTAGTACATCACGGCGTAAATAAAGCAACCATATTCAATCGCCAAAAAGCCTACTGTATATTAGTTTTGACTTTTGACTTTTGACTTTTGACTTCCGCGAAGCGGTACTAGTATGTTAATCTGAGACTCATAGTTGCAAAATGCAAATTTATCAACCAGAAATATTGAATGGAGAATCAGTATCAATTGTTTCTAACTTAGCTAATATTTTGGGTTTAATTTTTTCATATTCTTGTTTCAATAAATTTTTACTAATCTGAGCGTCCGTTAATAAAGTGGAAAAATTACTAGACTTCAGCCATTCTTGTAGTCGTTCCCGTTGAGCAGTAGCAATATTTGACTGTAATATATGTGTGCAAGGATTAGGAGTTTCTTTAGTAAAGAATAATAAGCGATATTCCCCAGTATTTTGTAGTAACTGAGTGATTTCTTGACCAAAATTAGTTTTGAGATCCAAATAGTAAGGCAACCATTTAGCCCCATGTTGACGGTTATAAATAACTGTAATCCATAACATAACTGGATGGGGAGAAGAAATAAACAGAAATTGATTGTAGCGAGTACAAACTAAGCGTTTTTGGATTTCTTCTTGGGGTAGCATCACCCATAGTGCTGGTAATAAATTTTTATCGTAGTAAATGGGTTGAATAAAAACGATATTCGCAATTGGTTTATTCTGTGGCCAGGAAAAAAGCTGGGTTACATCATCATTAACTGAATATCTTTGGGGTTCAACTTGTGTATTCTGATTAGGAACGGGAGATACCTGTAGATTGGTTTTGATTTTCTCTACTGGTACGGGAAGTGGAGAAAAATTAGTTTTAATAGTTTCTTGGGAATTTTTATATACAAGGTTATTATTAATGACAGGAGTATCGTTCTGCTGTTCTACGGTAGTGAGAACATTAATAATTTCATTAATGCTTTGGGGACGTTCAGTAGGTTTTTTGCACAGACAACTCATAATTACATCTTCCAATGGCTTTGGTATGAGCAAATTGGGAGAAGTTTCCGCAAAGGAATGGGGTTTTGCAAAATTGTGGGCTTTATACCATGCGCCAAAGGTGTTGGTTGATGCCACTAAAGGAATTTGTCCAGCCAGCATTTCAAACATCAAGATCCCAAAACTGTAGATATCAGATCGACTATCTAGTTCTTTACCTTCAATTTGTTCAGGAGAAGAATAAGCCAAAGTCCCTAAATAAAACTTTGTATGGTCACCATCAGATAGCAGTAACTTAGCAATACCAAAGTCTAAAACTTTAACTAATTCCCCAAAACTGGGGTCTTGAGTCACCATGATATTGCCAGGTTTAATATCACGATGGATGATTGGACAAATTTCGCTGTCTACAAGAATACCATCATGGGCGCACTGTAATCCTAAACCAATTTGCTTAGACATACTGAGAAATCTTGGTAAACTCAGATGTTTTCTGCGAATGATATTACCTAATGTTTGTCCTTGTAGATATTCCATCACATAGTATGTTTCATCTACTCCATAGTCCATTACTCGGACAATATGGATACTTTTTTGACCTAGCAAGGCGCAAGTTTTTGCTTCTCGCTCAAATCGTTCTTGCAAGCGCATCCTTTCGTTTTGGATTGATAAAGTGAGAAATTTGACTGCAACAGGAACACCTCCCAGCAAGGTATCCTTAGCACGATAAACTCGTCCCATTGCTCCCGAGCCAATAAGTTCTTGGAGTTGGTAACGGTTTCCGAGTAAGCGACCAATGTTGGGGTCTGACATAGAAAATTCGACTCCAATGTTTAAAAATTCAGGGGATAGTTTTATAGGTTTTGTTTAGAGACTTCCAAATAAAAAAATATCCCAAATTCTCTTGTGGTACAGGCATAAACAGCCTGTTAATAATACAAGATTGGATAATTTTTTTTGTAGAGTTCTCTTATCTAGTGGGAATGTATTTAGCTATCAATTTTAGATTAGACAAAGGTTTCCCTGGTTATTATCTCACTTCTAGAGTATATTTACGCAAGTTTTTCAGTTCTATTTATATTTTTACGTAAAACTGCTGAGTTTGTGTTAGTACATAATTACTACAAGCGGATTACTAATTAGTAAAATTACTTATCAAAATTAGAGAAAGGAGATTAAAGTACAGCTATATAGTTTTTAAGCACAGAGTGTAGTCTATTTTTACGAAAGTTAGATAATGGTGTCATCACCATGATCCAACTATTTATGGTTGGCGTTCTAGATTAGCTTCCATTGTACTGTCTAAAAAATGACCAATAAGAATGCCACTAGTTAAATAATACTGATGATCATTAATTCGATATAAAGTTTCAAAGCCACTACGTCTTTGAAGATACCTAGGGTCAGCGGAGTTATCTCCAATTACCCAATAACGCTGCACAATTGTATCTGGACAAATCCAACCTTCACCTTCTATTTTGCCTAGATAACTATGCTGAAGCAAAAAATTGTATTGACGTTCTCCCTCATGCAGTCGTCCCTTATATTGAAAAGAGATTTCTGGGCGCTCGCCGTTAGGAAAGATGAGTTTTGTGGCCATAGAGAACCAATTATCTCGATTCCAAACTACTAATGTCAAACCTTTTAAAGGAATTGGTGGACTATTGCGCTCCAACCAATTCCCTCGCATTACCCAACGTCCTGGTTCTAATAAAAAAGTATGGTTCACTTGCCAAATCCTAGGTTTTAATCCAGCAGAATCGGATTTTTCAATAGTTTTTCTAGAAAAAAACGGGAGAATATAGTTTTAATCAGCTGTAATTACCGTGAATTTCTCCTAACAGCATTTCTTTAGATGCTCCTGTAACTGCGGGTAAGTTACCAGGAATACCTATATTGCGCCAGTATGCTAAAACTGCAAAGGCGATCGCTTCTTTAAATGAGGCACTTACGCCAAACTCATCGGTAGTAGAAACTGGAACATTCCCCAACAATAACTCTAGCCGATTTTTTAAGTAAAGATTGCGACTACCACCACCACATAATATTACTTCATCTGGCCTTCTGACTAGAAAACTGTCATAACTATGCACAATAGAAGCTGCTGTTAATTCTGTAATAGTTGCTAAAAAATCTGCCCAGTTGAGTTGGTAGGGTTGGGCATCCTGCAAACAATTATGCAAGTAAGCAAGACCAAATAACTCACGTCCAGTAGACTTAGGTGGTGGTAAGTGGAAATATTCATGACTTAACCATTGTTCTACCAATGGGTGACATGGTGTACCACTGGCTGCCCAATCACCGTTTTTATCATAGCTTTTAGTACCATTTGTAAAATGCTGTACGGCTAAATCTAATAGGCTATTCCCTGGACCTGTATCCCAACCGCGAATTTGGGACAACCAATGATCACTCTGAGCGGGGAGATAAGTGACATTACCAATGCCTCCAATATTTTGAATACAACGTTCTTGGTGGGGATGACTCAGTAAATAGGCATCTACTTTCGGAACAAGGGGCGCACCATGACCATGAGCAGCTATATCTGCTATTCGGAAATTACTGATAGTAGTAATACCAGTTAGATAGGCAATCAGTGCCCCCCGTCCTAGCTGGAAACTATAACCTAGTTCTCCTTTGCTTTGGGGTGGACGATGATAAACAGTTTGACCATGAGAACCGATCAGAGTAGCTCCCTGATGACCAACTTGAATATGTTGAGCAGCTTGGGCAAAACTGCGAGCGATCGCATCGTCTATTGCGGCTAAATCTGCCATTGAGACCGCAGTACCAGCCCCAAGCTCCAGTATCTGTTCTCTGAGTTGAGAGGGGTAAGGATATGTTTCCCCTGCGAGTAATTCCACCTTTAGATCCCACTCTCGACCAGAAATTTCTACTAAAGCGGTATCTATCCCATCCACAGACGTACCACTCATTAAACCAATAACACGAGTCGGTTGCATGGACTCAAATACTTTTATGGATTTGCGATCGTAGTGTAATTGATTCCATTCTCCATGTCAAAACAATACTTCTAAGTATTTGGATAACGATATGAAATGCTACATAAAGCTTGTATTAAAATTATATAAAGATATGATAAAGATAACCTGGTAAGTTATACAAATAATGCGATTTTTTAATGCAGAGTTTGTATATATAATCAGAAATATACTGAACATACTGACTAAACTATTTCCATAAATATTACATTATTCTATCTTTGTAAAAATAATAAAAGCATAAATGTATGTATGTTTTTATACGATTTAAGCTTGTATATCGAAAATAAATATAAAAAATTCAAGGTGTTTCACTTCTTTAGCAACGAAGAAGGGATTGAGAAAATTAGTTACCAATGAAATAATCTGTTAAGATATACTGACAATATTTCTACTGATAAAAAATCATTATATTTAACTAAGGCTTAAGACGGAATTATCGTGGACTATGAACCCATTTCCCGATAATACACTTATATAAAGTGGAAAAAACAATACTTGACAGATTGGACAAAAAAAATAATAGTAGAAGAAGTATAAAGTACATACTTTTATCCGAGAAAGTACATCGTACTGAGTGTAGTCATCATCTTGATAAACATAATTTGGTGAAATACTTTTATCCATCAACTTTTCCTGTAATAGTTCGTTAAGAGTTTTTGATCTCATTAACTCCCGAATTTATTACTCCCTCGGACGCTTATGAACAAAAAAATTGTTAGCAAGCAGTAGCCAAGTAATCGCTCATATCTTACACACTAGAATTTTAGATATCATGGTGTTGGGTGATAATCTTTACAGCCTTCAACCTTTTTCTAAAATGTATTTATAACAATAGCAACAGGTATTTAACTTTGATAATATTTGTTTGTTAAAACTCTAGTTTAATTTAAGCAGTGCATATACATTATAAAATCCGGGTTAAACTATCCTATGAAAGACCTTGCAATACGTAATCGAAACTTACTCAGTAATCAAATAAATGAAGCCGAATTAGACTTACGCGCACCTAACTTAGCTATAACTCGTAAAGGAAAATGGTGGCTGCGATTACTGATAGTTGTTTCAGTAGATACTGCTCTTCTATCAATTGCTTGGATATTAGCTGAATATAATTCACCTTGGTTTGGACAGCACAAGTATCTATCTATGTTTACAGCTATTTTTATTCAAATAGCATCACTATATTTTCAAGGTAATTATGAATCATGCGAAAAATTAGGCAGAAAATTTGATAACTATGGAAATATTATCAAAACACTATTTTTTGCTCATTGTGCGATCTTAATGTATTGCTTCTTATATCAACCGATTGAAGATATTACACGATCAACAGTTATATTCTTTTGGTTAATAAGTACGTTTTTAATTTGTGCTGGTAGATTAGTAACCAGTATCAGCATTGACTATCTGTTGAAAAAAAATAATGTTGGTTGTGAACCAGTTTTTATAATTTGTAGTTCTCAAGAGAGAGAAGAAGTTTTTAGCTTTATCAAAAAAGAAAGTTGTTACACTATAGCGGGAAGTGATAGTGCTAAATCGTTAGATAGAAAAAATCGCCAAATAACCTTAGAGAAACTTAATGAACTTGGAGTTACAGAAGTTTTTATTTCTTTGGATGCTATCAGAGATAGAATGTTCGTGTGCTGGTTATTTCAAGCATCAGGGATTACAGTAAATCTTTTACCTGTAGAAATCAAAGCAATTCATCGAGATATACAAATAAACAATGTTGGGGGGATGAATTGTTTAAGTTTTATTTGTCCATTAATTATTGGTAAAGATTTTTGGATCAAACGGGCGTTTGATATTTCCTTTGCCACTTTATTTCTAATTCTCATGTCTCCTGTATACCTAGCGATCGCTATTGCAATCAAATTAGACTCTCCAGGTCCGGTATTTTATCAACAGACTCGTATAGGGTTACGCAGAAGAGAGTTTCAAGTTTGGAAATTCCGCACCATGAGAACAGATGCAGACAAAATGCAAAAAGAATTAGAAGCATTAAATGAAACAAAAGACGGCGTTTTATTTAAAATAAAAGATGATCCTCGGGTTACTCGTATAGGCAAATTCCTCCGTCGTTATAGCCTAGACGAACTACCTCAACTATTTAATGTTGTTCTAGGAGAAATGAGTCTAGTTGGTCCTCGTCCCTTACCTGTCAGAGATGTAGAAAAATTTTCTGAAGGTCATTTTATTCGTCAAGACGTATTACCAGGTGTAACTGGGATGTGGCAAGTTTCAGGACGTTCTAATATTTTAGATTTCGATCAAGTTATCAAACTTGACCGCACATACATTGAAAATTGGTCACTATGGTTAGATTTTCAGATTTTATTGAAGACTGTTCAAGTAGTTTTAAATAAGGATGGAGCATACTAACTAAAACTTGATGAAACCAGTTTTCGGCTCTGTTACTGTTGAAAATATGATTAGATGAACAGTATAACTAATAAAATCAGCTATCAAAAATATGGAAACAGCAAAACCCAGCCTCAAAAAATTAGGAACTATTAAAAGACAAGTCGTAACATCAGCTTCAGAGCAATGGATTAAAACTGAGCAATTATCTAATCATCTTTTACCTTTATTGGTAACACCAAAAATAGATGGATTAGATTTAATAAATTGGACTCAAAATAATCAGGATTGGCTAAAAACACAACTTCTAAAACATGGAGGTATACTTTTTCGTAATTGCCATATTCAAAACATAGATGATTTTCAGAAATTTATCGCCGCTATATCCAATGAATTGCTAGATTATACCTATCGTTCTACGCCTCGTAGTCAAGTTAATGGTAAAATCTACACCTCCACAGAATACCCAGCTAACGAAACCATTCCCCAACATCATGAAATGGCCTATTCCCGTAACTGGCCTATGAAAATTTGGTTTTTTTGTGTCACAGCTTCGGAAACAGGAGGAGAAACACCCATCGCTGATGGTCGTCGAGTATTTGCCCGTATTCCCACAAAAATTAAGGAGAAATTTTTAGAAAAAAAAGTAATGTATGTTAGAAATTATGGAGATGGACTTGATTTATCTTGGGAAAATGTTTTCCAAACTAAAAATCAAGATGAAGTAGAGCAAATTTGTCGTCAACGAGGAATCCAGTGGGAATGGAAAGGAAATAATCGTTTAACAACAAAACAAATATGTCAAGCAATAGCTACTCATCCACAAACAGGAGATGTAGTTTGGTTTAATCAAGCCCACTTATTTCATATTTCTAGTTTGTCTCCACAAGTTCGAGAATTGTTATTAGAATGTTTTGGAGAAGAGGGACTACCTCGCAACTCTTATTATGGTGATGGTTCTCCAATTGAAGAATCCTTTTTACAAGAAATTAGAGAAATATATACTCAAGAAATGGTTATGTTTCCTTGGCAACCAGGGGATATACTCATGCTTGATAATATGTTAGCTACTCATGGACGCACACCATTTACAGGTTCGCGTCAAGTAGTTGTCGGTATGGCTGAAGAATATAGTAATTGTGATTTTTAGTCTAATTTAGCAAAGTTATCGCAATTAACGAAGTTTTGACCATAGGACTCTTTTAAAATTTTTGAAAAATCAAGAAAGTACCAGCTTTGTGTAAGAAGGATTAAAATCGTAGTGTTTTTAATAAAATTTAAATAGGATGACTATATCAACAAAAACACTATATAGTATACAAAGAGTAAAAACTCAGGAATCAACGTATGCTGTTGGAATCGGCTAAAATTTTTTATGCAGTATAAAATTTGCACTTAAGCATTAAGTATTAATCAGTAGAAATTTAGTAGATTAGGTTGAGAGATATAAATGTCAATAACTCAGGGCTGAAGCCACTGAGCTTGTAAGAAATCAAGACTTACGTGTTTGACTAGCTCATTGAGACGCAATTTGGTACGAACTTCCGAATACTTCTCTAGTTCGGATTATCTTCAAGCTATCTTGTAATAGCGTTGGTTAAAGCCAAGACATCTTGATTGCGTTGAGCGAAGGGACATTAAACTTTACTCGAAGGATTATCTCTTAATGCGAGTACCCGTAATTTCAGTAGACAATACGCCATTAATGCCAACTAAACCTAGTCGAGCAAGACGATGGATCAAAGATGGTAAAGCAATCGGCAAATTCGATAAACTTGGCATTTTCTATGTCCAGTTATTAGCTGAATCAAGTAATACCGAAACGCAAGAAATAGTTCTTGGTTTAGATCCTGGTAAACTCTTTTCAGGTATAGCGGTTCAATCCAAAAAGTTCACCTTGCAGATGCTACATTTAGTTTTGCCATTCAAAACAGTCAAAGACCGGATGGAGCAACGATCAATGATGCGACGTAGCAGACGCGGAAGGCGAATCAATAGAAAGTTATCTTTCAATGTCCGCAATCATCGTCAAGCTAGATTTGATAATCGTCGTGGCTCAAAGTTACCTCCAAGTATTAGAGCAAACAAAGACTTGGAATATCGGGTAATTAGTTTACTCCTTCAACTTTACCCAATAAAAACAATTGTTATTGAAGAAGTAGAAGCGCGAGGTAACAAAAGCTTTAGTCCTATTATGGTTGGGCAGAGATACCAAATTGTCCGACTATCACAACTTACAAATGTTGTTTTAAAGAAGGGTTGGGAAACATCAAACCTTCGTAAACATCTGGGATTGCATAAAGAAAAATCCGATAAATCTTTGCAAATACCAGAAACGCACGCTGTTGACGCGGTGACATTAGCTTGCTCTGAATTTGTTAAATACCAGACTTGGGAAGGAGCTAAAAATCATGGTGCATCTTGGGTAGGAGGTGTAGATGTTACAGAGTCTCAATTCACTATTGTGCGTCGTCCTCCAATTAGCCGTAGACAATTACATTTGATGGCTTTTAGCTCATGTGGTAATCGTCGGAAATATGGAGGCACTACAACCCGTCATGGTTTTAGAAAAGGTGACTTTGTAAAAGCTAGTCAAGGCAATAAAACCTTCTTTGGCTGGGTTAGTGGAGACACTGAAAAACAAGTTTCAGTTAGTGATGCTAATTGGAAAAGATTAGGACAATGCACTGTTAAAAAAGTTAAGTTGATACGAAGATCGACAGGATTAATTACCACTGCGGTTAAAACCGCCCGTGTCGCTTCCCTCTCAGCACTAAAGTGACTGAGTTTCCCACTTACCGTGAGGTCTTATGAAAAATAGTGTAACTGGCTTCAAAATTTCTTCTGAGCAAAAATCTTTATATTTACTACAATCCAATAATCCTAATTTTCAATATATATCTCATTGTGCTATTTCTATTCATGGACATCTTGAAATTGCAGTATTAAAATCTGCTATAAAAAATGTTATTCAACGTCATGAAATACTGCGGACAGAATTTCCTTGTTTACCGGGGATGAATTTACCTGTACAAGTAATTAATGATTTGGTGGATATGTCTATTGAGGAAATTAATTTATATAATCTGGATACAGCAACACAATTACAGCAAATTTCAGTAATTTCAAAAAATACTAATTCAATAAAGTTTGATTTAGCAAAATCGCCACTATATCAAATCTCGATTATTCATTTATCGGCAACTGAACACATATTAATTATTAATATATCTAGTCTGTGTGCGGATACAGTAAGTTTAAAAAATATTTTTCAAGAAATCAGTAAGTATTATAATAATTATATTAATGGCATAGATACAGATACAGCAGATGAAATATTACAGTATGCTGATTTTTGTGAATATCAAAATCAAGCAATTGTAGAAGGAGAAGCAGAATTAGCAAATATTAAATCTTATTGGCAACAATATAACGTTAATACTTTATTTAATCTAAGATTAACTGGAGAAAAATTACAAAGTAATCAATCAGATTTTCAACCTCAATTTATAAATTGGCAAGTAAATCAAGAATTACAACAACAAATAGAAGATAGTGCTAAAAAGTATAATACTAATATTAGCCAAATCTTATTAACTTGTTGGCATATTTTATTAAGTCGCTTAACAGGCAGAAATGAATTAGTTATTGGCTATAATTGTGATGGTAGAAACTATGAAGAATTAGATTTAGCCATTGGCTTATTTAATAAAACCATACCTATTCACCTGATTTTAGAAAAGAATCATCCATTTACAGAAATTCTCAGTCAAGTAAATAAATCTACAGAACTTTGTCAAAATTCTCAAGATGCTTTTGATTGGGAACAAGTTTTTAGTAATTCTGTATTTTGTCCTTTCAGTTTTGAATTTACAGAAATTAATCCCACTAACTATCAAAATAGTCAATTAGAATTATCATTGACTCAAATTTATAGCTATATAGATAAATTCAAACTAAAACTAGCAGGAGTATTAACTTCAGATGGTTTGGAATTAGTTATCCATTATGATAGCAATTTATTTACAGAAGCACAAATTCATATTTGCCAAGAACATTTAGAAAAATTACTGAAAAATATCCTAATTTCTCCTGAAAAGGCTATTAGAGAATTAGATATTATTCGTAATATTGAACATCAGCAATTACGAGAATTTAATCATACTCAGAGAAGTTCTTCTCCAAAGAAATGTTTTCATCAATTATTTGCAGAACACGCCGAAAAAACGCCAGATGAAATAGCAATAGTTTATCAAAATCAACAATTAACCTTTAACGAACTTAATCAGCGTGCTAATCAACTCGCTCACTATTTGCAGAAATTAGGAGTAACCTCAGAAGTATTAGTAGGATTGTGTTTAGAACGTTCTCTAGAAACAGTTATTGGTATCTTAGGTATTCTCAAAGCTGGGGGTGCTTATGTAGCCTTAGATCCCCAATATCCTCAAGAACGGATTGCTTTTATAGTTACTCAAACCCAATTATCAATTCTGCTAACTCAAGAGAATTTAATTAATAAACTGCCAAAACTAGATGCAGAGTATATTTGCATTGATACAGATTGGGAGAATATTGCTGAAGAAAGTCAAGAAAATCCTTCTAGTCAAACAACATTAGAGCATCTTGCTTATGTAATTTATACTTCTGGCTCTACTGGTAAGCCTAAAGGTGTACAAATTCCCCATAGCAATATCTCTCACTATGTTCAAGCGCTGAGTCAGGCATTTCAACTCCGGAGCAACGATACTTATTTGCATACAGCATCCTTCTCATTTTCCTCATCTGTGAGACAGCTAATGGTGCCGTTATCTCAGGGAGCTAAGGTTATCATCGCAGCTACTGAACAAATCCAAACACCATTGGCACTATTTGAATTAATTCAGCAACTTCACATCACTATCATAGACCTTGTTCCCTCTTATTGGCGAAGTTGTACAGACTTGCTAGAGAGTTTGGAAACTGAAGAAAGAAACAATATTTTAGATAATCAACTGCGATTAATTCTATCTGCGAGTGAACCATTATTATCAGATATTCCTAAAAAATGGCGGCTTGACTTTAATCAGAAGATTCAATTTATTAATATGTATGGACAGACAGAAACAACTGGCATAGTTTGTGTCTATCCAATTCCTGATGAATATGAAGATAAGGTCACAATTATTCCGATTGGTAAACCAATTGCTAACACAGAAGTTTACATATTAGATGAACATCTTTCCCCTGTACCAGATGGTGAAGTTGGGGAAATATATATATCAGGTAGTAGCCTAGCCCGATCCTATTTTAACCGTCCAGATTTAACTGACGAGAAATTTATCCCCAATCCATTTAGCGATGATCCAGAAACACGCATATACAAAGCTGGAGATTTAGCCCGTCGTCTACCTGATGGGACGATAAAATTTGTTAGTCGTGCTGATTATCAGGTCAAAATTAGAGGAAAACGGGTTGAAGTAGGGGAAATTGAATCTATTATTGCCCTTTATCCTGGTGTTAAACAAACTATAGTTATGGGAAGGGATGTATCAGGTGATCAGCGACTTATTGCCTATATCGTTCCTAAATTAATCTCAAATCAGGAGACTAACCAAACAGTTTCTATTAAAAAATTAAGAACCCATCTACAAGAGAAGTTACCGGAATACATGGTACCTTCTACTTTCCTCATCCTTCCAGCTTTTCCCCTCACCCCAACAGGTAAAATAGATCGTCGAGCTTTACCAGCACCAGAAGACTTGCCGCAACAGATAGAAGAAATATTTATTGCCCCTCGGAATGAATTAGAACAGCAACTAGCCAATATTTGGGAAAAAGTTTTAGGGGTTCAACCTATTGGAATTAATAGTAATTTCTTTGAATTAGGAGGACATTCTTTATTAGCTATCCAGGTAATTGTGAGAATCAAGCAAAATGTAAAAGTTAATTTAAGTTTGCGTCAGCTTTTTGCTACACCAACCATAGAATCTTTATCTACATGGATAGAGTCTAATTCTAATTTAGATCCACAATCAACAACAGATAAAATTCAATCTGTTTCTCGAAGCAACAATATACCTCTTTCTTATAATCAAGAGGGTTTATGGTTTTTATGGCTACTAGAACCTAATAATAATGCCTATAACATGAGTAGGTATTATCAATTAACAGGGGAACTAGATGTTAAAGCTTTTTCACAAAGTTGGTCAAATATAGTTCAACGCCATCAACCTTTGCGGACAACGTTTAAAAATTTGAATGGTCAACCTATACAGGTTATCCACGAACCAGAACAAATAGAATTACCTGTCATTGATTTGCAGCATTTACCAGTAAATGAGCGTCAAGAAGTTGTTGATAAATTACAACAGGAAATCAGCCAACAAGCTTTTGATTTAACTGTTTATCCTCTATGGCGAATTAAAATAATTAAATTATCTGCAACCGAGAATTTACTATTTATCACTATTCATCATATTATTTTTGATGATTGGTCTTGGAATTTGCTGTTTAATAAATTCTTAGCATTCTATAGTAAAATCCTGGTGAATGAAACTGCGCGGTTAGTTGATTTACCAATTTATTATGCAGATTTTTCTTATTGGCAAAAACAATACTTGAAAGATCAGATATTAAATAATCTGTTCCAATATTGGCAACAACAATTAGCAGGAATTGAACCTGTTTTAAATTTGCCTACAGATAAGCCTAGACAAGCAGAAATTAGTTTCATAGGTGCAACTGAAACAATAAACTTGTCTAGTAGTTTGTCTATAGCACTTAAAGAATTTTCCCAAAAACATGGTGTAACCTTATTTATGACGGTGTTGGCAGCTTTTGAGATATTGCTGTATCGTTATTCTGGACAAACAGATATAGTAATTGGTTCTCCGGTAGCTGGTAGAAACAGAGAGGAAGTAGAGAGACTAATAGGCTTTTTTGTAAATACCATAGTCTTACGAACTGATTTAGTCGGCAATCCCTCATTTATAGAATTATTAGCAAGGGTTAAAGAAACAACATTAGGTGCTTATGAACATCAAGAATTGCCCTTTGATCAACTAGTACAAAAATTAAATCCTGAAAGGTCTTTGAATTATCATCCTATATTTCAGGTGATGTTTGCTTGGCAAAATACTAGAGGACAATCCTTTGAACTACCTGGTTTAGATATTACTCAAATACCAGAGAATATCAAAATTTCTAAATTTGATTTAACCCTAGAATTAGAAGAGACAGATACAGGAATTACTGGCTGTTTTGAATATCGCACAGATTTATTCGCACCAGAGACTATTCAACGCATGATTGGGCATTTTGAAACCCTATTAAAAGCTATAGTTACCAATCCTCAAACCCCAATTGCTAATTTAACCTTACTTACAGAAAACGAACAACAAAAACTACTTGCAGATTGGAATAATACCACCGTTAAATATCCCCAATATAACTGTATTCACCAACTAATTGAACAGCAAGTACAGCAGACACCAGAAGCAATAGCTGTAGTTTGGGAAAACGAAAAATTAACATATCAAGAATTAAACACAAGAGCTAATCAAATAGCTCATTATTTGCGTTTCTTGGGTGTGCAACCAGAAGTTAAAGTGGGTATCTGTGTAGAACGCTCCCTAGAAATGATCATTGGTATTTTAGCAATTCTTAAAGCAGGTGGAGCTTATTTACCTCTAGACCCAGCTTATCCCCCTGAGCGCTTAGAATTTATGCTTAGTGATGCTCAAGTTCCCTTCATTTTAACTAAATCTGCACTTGTAGAAAATTTACCCCAGCATCAGGCACAAGTTATTTGTTTAGATAGTAACGAATCTATATTTACTCCAGAAAGTTCAGCAAACCCCAGTCATCAAACCCAAGCCCACAATCTTGCTTACATTATTTATACTTCTGGTTCTACAGGTAAACCCAAAGGAATAATGATCGAGCATCAGAGTTTGATTAATGCTTACTTAGCTTGGGAAGACGCTTATCAACTCAGTTCTCAAACTTCCAGCCATTTACAAATGGCCAGTTTTTCCTTTGATGTTTGTGCTGGTGATTTTGTCCGCGCTCTTTGTTCCGGGGCAAAACTTGTGATTTGTCCTAAAGATTTTCTGCTTGATCCTCAACAACTTTACACACTCATGCAGCAGCAAAAAATTGACTGTGCTGAGTTTGTCCCCGCAGTTTTGAGAAACTTAATTCAATATTTGGAAAAAACTCACCAAAATCTAGCTCTTATGAAATTGCTAGTTGCTGGTTCTGATAGTTGGTACTTGAGTGAATATAAACATATTCGCAATTTTTGTGGTGAACAAACCAGACTGATTAACTCCTATGGAGTCAGCGAAGCTACCATTGACACAACTTATTTTGAAACAGAAGCAGTAGATTTATCTTTTGATAGACTTATTCCTATTGGTCGTCCCTTTGCTAATAACCAAGTTTACTTACTAGATGATCATAAACAGCCTGTACCTATTGGTATAGCAGGAGAACTATACATAGGTGGGACTGGACTAGCTAGAGGTTATTTTAATCGTCCAGATTTAACAGCAGATAAATTTATTCCTCATCCTTTTGCAGATTATTTCCCTAACAATCAAAACCAACGCTTATATAAAACTAACGACAAGGCTCGTTATTTACCTGATGGTAATATTGAATTTTTAGGTAGAATAGATAACCAAGTAAAAATTCGCGGCTTCCGGATTGAACTAGGAGAAATTGAGTCTTTAGTTAATCAACATCCCCAAATTAAGGAAAGTATCGTTATTGTCCGTGAAGATATCCCCGGGGACAAACGCATAGTTGCTTACATAGTATTGCAAACAGATCAACAGCTAAGTTATAGAGAATTACGTGACTATTTAAGCAAAAAACTACCTAGTTATTTTATACCTTCAGCCTCTGTGAGCATTGATACAATGCCACTGACACCCAACGGTAAAATAGATCGCCAAGCCTTACCAGTG
This sequence comes from Dolichospermum sp. OTE_75_concoct_329_sub, assembly GCA_031376645.1. Taxonomy (GTDB): domain Bacteria; phylum Cyanobacteriota; class Cyanobacteriia; order Cyanobacteriales; family Nostocaceae; genus Dolichospermum. Next base: position 28,075 of record JANMEE010000100.1, read on the forward strand.
CCAGAATATAACTTGGTATCAGACAATGACTTTGTTGCCCCTAGCACTGCAACAGAAGTAATTTTAGCGAATATTTGGAGTGAAATTCTCAGTTTAGAAAAAGTCAGTATTAATGACAACTTCTTTGCTTTAGGTGGACATTCCCTATTAGTTGTACAAATAATTAATGCAATCAGAGAAGAATTATTTAGAGAAATATCTCTGCGCCAGTTTTTCCAAGGAGCAACTGTGGCAGAATTAGCACTAATTATAGATAGTTCCCCTGAAAACTCGAAAAAAGCCAAAATATCTACTATTCCTAAACGCTCTAATCTAAATTCAGCCGTTTTATCCTTTGCTCAACAAAGAATGTGGTTTTTAGAACAGCTAGAACCAGGAAGAATAGATTATCACATTTCCTCTAGCTATCGGTTCTCTGGTTCTCTGAATATTCCAGCATTACAGCAAGCCTTAGATACCATAGTTGCTCGTCATGAAGTATTGCGGACAAATTTTATCAATCAAAACGGTAATCCTGTACTGGTAGTTGCTGCGGCTCGTCCTGTAGAATTGCGGTTAGTTGACTTACAAAATCAGCCTTCATCCACGAAAGAAGCAGAAATTCAACGAATATTGGCAGAGGAAACCCAACGCTCCTTTAATTTATCTCAAGACTTAATGCTGCGAAGCCGCTTAGTACAAATCAGCACCACAGAGTTTATTTTGTTGGTGGTGATGCACCATATTGCGGCTGATGGCTGGTCAATGGGGATTTTATACCAAGAATTAAGTTCACTATACACAACATTTTCTCAAGGTTTACCATCATCTCTACCGAAATTAACCATCCAGTATGCTGATTTTGCGGAATGGAAACGCCAATACTTACAAGGTGATATGATAGAATCTTCCCTTAATTACTGGCAGAAACACTTAACTGGCGCACCACAGTTATTATCATTACCGACTGACAAACCCCGTCCCGCAGTGCAAACCTTCCGGGGAAAAACTGTGGACTTTATCTTACCTAAGCCAATTACAGAGGGAATCAAATTATTGAGTCAGAGAGAAACATCTACTCTGTTCATAACGATGTTAACAGCATTTAATACCTTGCTTTATCGCTATACAAATAGTGAAGATATTGTAGTCGGTACGGCATTAGGAAATCGTAATCAGAAAGAAACAGAAGGATTAATTGGCTTCTTCGTGAATACTTTAGCCCTCCGCACTGATATTTCTGGTAATCCTAGTTTTAGAGAATTATTAGGTCGGGTAAAAGAAGTATCGTTAGCAGCTTATGAGCATCAATATTTGCCTTTTGAAAAATTAGTAGAGGTATTGCAGCCGACACGAGACTTAAGTTATTCACCAGTGTTCCAGGTAATGCTTGTATTAAATGAGGAAATTTTGCAGCAAACACTAGAACTGACTGGATTAAATACTAGTCCTTGGCAAGTGGAAAAGAATGCCGCGCAGTTTGATTTAACTTTACAGGTAGATCAGTGCGGTACAGAAATACTACTTTCTTGGCAATACAATATTGACTTATTTAATGCTGCCACCATAGAACGAATCAATGGAAATTTCCAAACTTTACTAACAGCCATAATTGCCAATCCTCAAACCCCAATTGCTGATTTACCTCTACTCACAGAAAACGAACAACAGCAGTTACTCATAGAATGGAATAATACACAAATAACCTATGACCAAAATAAATGTATCCATCAGTTATTTGCAGAACAAGTAGAACGGACACCAGATGCTATTGCAGTAGTATTTGAACAGGAACAACTGACTTACCGAGAATTAAATCATCGAGCTAATCAATTAGCCCATTATCTCCAATCTGTAGGAGTAAAACCAGAATCTTTAGTGGGAATTGCTGTAGAACGTTCCTTAGAAATGGTGATTGGATTATTGGGGATTCAAAAAGCTGGAGGTGCTTATGTCCCAATTGATCCAAATTATCCATCTGAGCGGATTGCCTATATGCTGGAAGATTCCAAAGTTCCGGTTTTATTGACTCAAAATCATTTAACAGCAAAATTACCTGAATACTCAGGACAGATTTTTTGTTTAGATGGAAATGAGGAAATTTTCAACAGTGAAAGTATGGAAAATCCTGTGAGTGGGGTTACAGATGAAAACTTAATTTATATAATTTACACCTCTGGTTCTACAGGTAAACCAAAGGGGACAATGAATATTCATAAAGGAGTAGTTAATCGCATTCTTTGGATGCAGGATACCTATAAATTAACAGCAAGCGATCGCGTCCTGCAAAAAACACCCTTTAGTTTTGATGTTTCTGGTTGGGAATTTTGGTGGCCATTAATCACAGGTGCGTGTTTAGTAGTTGCTAAACCAGAAGGTCATAAAGATACGAGATATTTAATTGAATTTATCAAATCTCAACAAATTACTACTCTGCATTTTGTACCTTCAATGTTGCAAATTTTCTTACTTGATCCCCAAGTGGAAACTTGTAGCAGTTTACGGTTAGTATTTTGTAGTGGAGAAGCTCTATCTGTTGATATCCAAGAAAAGTTTTTTAGATATCTGAATGCAGAATTGCATAATCTTTATGGACCCACAGAAGCAGCAATTGATGTAACTTTTTGGCAATGTCAACCCGAAAGTAAACTATCTAATGTTCCTATTGGTCGTCCTGTGGCTAATACTCAAACTTATATTTTAGATGCCTATTTAAAACCAGTGCCGGTAGGAGTATCTGGAGAATTATATCTAGGAGGTGTACAGTTAGCGCGGGGTTATCTAAATCGTCCAGAATTGACAGCAGAACGGTTTATTAACAACCCATTTGTTGAAGATTTCCAATCTCCTTATTTATATAAAACAGGAGATTTAGCCCGTTATTTAGCCGATGGTAATATTGAATATTTAGGCAGAATAGATAATCAAGTGAAAATTCGCGGCTTCCGGATTGAACTGGGAGAAATTGAGAATGTTTTAGACAAGCATTCTGACATAGAACAATCAGTAGTCATTGTCAGAGAAGATACTCCAGGGAATAAACAACTAGTTGCCTATATTATTGCTGGACAATCTCAACCCAATATTCAAGAATTACGACAATTTTTGAAAGTCCAATTGCCTGATTATATGATTCCTTCTGCCTTTGTTGTCTTAGAAGCACTACCTCTAACACCGAATGGGAAAGCAGATCGTCAGGCTTTACCTGCACCAGATTATTCTCGACAAGCATCAGAAGAAACTTTTGTACTTCCTCGGAATCAGTTAGAACTACAACTAACCCAAATTTGGCAACGAATATTAGGAATCCCAGTGATTGGGGTCAAGGATAACTTTTTTGAGTTAGGAGGACATTCACTGTTAGCAGTTCGCTTACTGTCAGAAATTCAGAATAAATTAGGTATAAATCTACCTTTGGCTACTTTTTTCACAGCCCAAACGGTGGAAAAGTTGGCTGATGTGTTGAGTCAAGGGGAAAAATCGGTTTCTTGGTCATCTTTAGTACCCATTCAAACTGCTGGGACAAAACCACCTCTGTTTGTGATTCATGCAATTTGGGGCAATATTCTCTTCTATCGAGATTTGTTGAGTTATTTGCCACCAGATCAGCCTGTGTATGGACTACAAGCTAAAGGACTAGATGGAAAAGAAGCACCTATTACTTCAATTACGGAAATGGCTGCCAACTATGTTCGAGAAATCCGCACAATTCAACCTCATGGTCCATATTTTATCGGTGGTCACTCACTGGGTGGGGTAGTAGTATTTGAAATTGCCTCCCAATTGTCTGCTCAGGGTGAAAATGTGGCACTATTGGCAATATTTGATACTGAAGCTCCTAATTATCAAAAATTAGCTGCTGTTGCAGAATCGGCTGTACTTTGGAAATTTATTAATACAATTTCAGAGCATCTCCATAAATTATCGAAATTAGAATTAAGCGAGAAAATTAACTATGTGCAAGAAAGATTACAGTGGCATTTTACGGTGGGAAAATTCAACATTTTTTATAAGTTTTACCTTCGTTATATCAAAGGTGCTGTTGCTGAATTACCACTTTTAGATGTGGCTAAGAAAAACATTATTGCTTGCCGTAACTATATGCCATCAACCTATCCTGGTAAATTGACTCTCTTTTTCTGTAATGAGGGAAATAAAGATTTAGAACCAGGTGATGATTTTGGTTGGAATAGTATTGTTACTGGTGGTGTAGAGTTACATGAATGTCCTGGTAAACATACAACTGTTATGCAAAAACCTAATGTTAAAGTGATGGCTGAAAAATTGATAATTTGTTTACGACAAGCTCAGATAGATCCTGTTGATAATAAATTATAATTAGACATCTTCTGAAAAAATGTAGAGGCGACAATCCTGATACCTGAAACGTTTTTATGAAGATTACTAAAACTGTAACTTTAATTCATGGAGCTATTTAAGTGAATATATCTAAAACTAAAAAAATGGTATTTACAGGAAAACCAGAATTTACTAAACGGCGACAGGGACTTTTTACAGCAATATCTCAACATTATCAAAGTGTAGAAATTATTAATAATACTCCTGAGTGGTATGAACGCAAACCCGTTGACACTATATTTAAGCTGTTTTATGGTTTATGTTTTTTTTCTCTGAGTAAAGCGGACTGCTTGTTAAATAAAAATCAGCAAGCTTTTATTAGGCGATCGCTCAGTATAGAACGACAAATTAGACAACTGAAATACTCTCCCGATATAGTATTTCACATATTTTCTATGTCCAGCCCTTTGTGGGAAAATTTTGATATTCCTTTTGTCATGTATCTAGACTATACAATGGCTCTATCGGAAAAAAATTGGGAAAAATGGGCTTTTTTCATTAATTCTAACGAACGCAATAAGTGGATAGAGTGCGAATCAAAAACCTACGAACGGGCTTCCCATATTTTCGTCATGAGTAGTATCGTCAAACAGTCCTTACAGCAAGATTATGGCATAAATCCTCAAAAGATAACTGTGATAGGTGTAGGTGCTGCTGTTAATTTTTCTGAATCTAATTCTCAGCAAACTAAAAAAATATTTGGTAGCAAAAAACTTTTATTTAATAGCTCAGATTTTTTGAGAAAGGGAGGAGACATAGTTCTCAAGGCTTTTATAAAAGTAAGAAAGATCATACCGGAAGCTAAATTAGTTGTGATTGGCAAAAAACTAAATCCATTAACTCAGATAGATGGTATAGAAAATATAGGTAAAGTTTCCTGTGCTGAAAAAATGAAAACACTCTTTAGTGAAACTGATTTAGTCATTGCACCAGCTCGTTGTGAACCATTCGGAATTTTTTTACTAGATGCGATGAAAAATGGTGTTCCCTGCGTAATTGCTGCTGGTAAGGGCAATGGAATGCCGGAATTTTTAGAAGATTGGGTAGATAGTGTAATTATATCTAAGCCAGATCCTGAGTTAATAGCTGATTCTATTATAAAACTGCTCAATAATCCTGATCAATTATCATTGATGTCGGAGGCAGGAAGATATAAAATACAAACTAAATTTAATTGGGATAATATAGCCAAGAAAATCGTAGATGTATTAGAAAAATAATTTTTATGAGGAATAATACAATGACAGATATAGCATTTTTTTTAGTAAATCTTGATGGTGGTGGTGCAGAAAAAGTCATGCTCAGTTTAGCAAGTGGCTTTGCAGAAAAGGGACTCAAAGTAGATTTAGTAGTAGCTATTCTCGAAGGCGAATATTTATCGCTCATATCACCAAAAGTACGATTAATTAACTTAAAAAGTAGCAGATTAATTAGTAGCTTACCTTCATTAATTAGTTACCTCCAGAAAAATCGTCCTCAAGTTCTTATTTCTGCATTAGAAGATCCGAATACCATAGCCGTAATTGCTAAACGCTTGGCTGGTGTTTCCACTTCTGTGATATTAACTGTACACAATCATCTTTCTCGTGCTTGTAAACAGTCAAAGAATCTCAAAGGTAAACTCATACCTTTATTTGTGCGGCTGTTTTATCCCTGGGCTGATGGTATAGTAGCAGTATCTCGAGGAGTGGCTGAAGATGCTGCTAAAATGAGTCATTTATCTCTAGATAAAGTTAAGGTTATTTACAATCCAATTTTTACTGATGATTTAATAGAAAAATTTACTCAACCTGTTAACCATCCTTGGTTTTTGCCGGATCAACCACCTGTAATTTTAGGTGTGGGACGGTTCACAAAGCAAAAAGACTTTCCTACTTTAATTCGCGCTTTTGCTATAGTTAAAAAGCAGTATTCAGCAAGGTTAATGATTTTAGGACAAGGTGAGGATTTTGCAAGTTTAGAAGATTTAGTTACAGAGTTAGGTTTAGAAGAAAATGTCTGTTTTCCTGGATTTGTTCCTAACCCATACTCATATATGAAACCAGCTTCTTTGTTAGTGCTTTCTTCTATTTTTGAAGGCTTTGGTAATGTCCTTGTAGAAGCAATGTTAGCAGGAACTCCCGTCGTTTCTACTGATTGTGAAAGCGGACCATCAGAAATTTTAGCTGCTGGTAAATATGGAGATTTAGTGGCCGTTGGTGATTTTGAAAGTTTAGCAACTGCTATGATTAAAACTCTAGAAAATCCTCTGGATTCTCAAATATTGCAAGCAAGAGGACAGAAATTTTCTCTGGAGGCTGCTTTAACACAATATGAACAATTAATTATTTGAATCTGCTTAAAACTAGATACTCTCATAAGTGTTAAAAATGGCAACCTCAATAAATATTAACTATTAATGAAAAATCGTACAATCATTGGTAATTCTCTCGCAATATTAATCAACCGATTAACACAAAGCGTGACAACCTTTATTTTAATAGCATTTATTGCCCGTACCTTAGGTCCATATAGTCTAGGTCAGTATACCCTGGCATTTAACTATTATTTTCTGTTTATGACCTGTACCTCTCAAGGGTTGAAAACATTGTTCACTCGTGAATTGTCGCGTTATCCAGAACAAACATCAATGTATTTAGTTAGTGGTTCTTTACTACAATTCTTTTTAAGTCTAATTGGTTATTTGGGATTATTTATTCTGGTATTAATAATGCCCTATAGTTCAGACACATCCATGGTTTGCTACATATTAGGCTTAATGATTATCCCATTTTCTCTTTCCAATATCACGGAAGCTATTTTTCAAGCTCAAGAGAAAATGTATCTAATTACTATTAGTACAACACCAATATATATTTTAAGAGTTATTTTAATAATCTGGGCAATTACCTTAAAGTATAACCTAAATTTTGTTTGTGGACTTATGGTTATATCTGAGATATTAATTTTGTTAATTCAATTATTGCTAATTATTCCATCTGTTAAACCTGAATGGCAAATAGAATGGAATTGTATGTGGACTAATTTAAAATATGCTTGGACATTTATAGTTATTGAAGGTATGGCAGTCTTAAAAGGAAGAATGCTTGTGATTATTCTCTCTTTATTATCCACTGAGGTAGTAATTGGTTTATATGGTGCAATCAGTCAATTAATGCAACCTTTTGAAATTATTGCTCATAGTCTAGTAGTTGCCGTTTTTCCAGCTATGTCAAAGTCTGTTTCATTAGGTAAAGACAAACAACGTGAACTAGCTGAAATGATAATTGAAATATTATTGTGTGTAGCATTACCATTAATTATTGGCATATTTTTCATTGGAAAACAGACATTAGTGTTATTTTATGGAGATGCAAAATTTGCTGAAGGTATTGTAGCACTTGATATCATGGCAGTGGGACTGTTGGTAGCTGCATTTACTAGACCCTTAGGCTATTTATTAGTTGCTAATGGTTTTGAAATGGTTAATTTAATTGAAGTATTTAGTGGTAATGTAGTAACTATTTTAGCAGGCATACCACTTATATACTATTATCAACTAATAGGAGTAGCTGTCACAGGACTAATTTTGTCCATTATTTCATCCAGTCAATATGTATATGGAGTTTATACCCGCTTATTCCATTTGAATATCGGAAAAATTATCAGTCGTCCCTTATTAATTGGTATTTTTATGCTAGTTATATTTTTAGGATTAAAAATGGTTACCAACAACTTAATAATTACAATAGTGAGCGCCATTGTTGCCTATACTGTATTCGCTTTTTTCTTAGTTGCCAATGCCGTAGGAGGAATAAACATTATTTTGTCAAAAATATTAGTCAATAAACAATAATCATTTATACACAATAATAAATTGTATATGAATTTCGTCACACTGCAACAGTCAAAAGTCTGAACACATAGGCTTTTTATCTATTTTAAATGGTTAGTTCATTTACATCGCACTGCATCTAAACAAACAGTATCAAAAAAAACTTCTTCAGTTAGCCCTAATTATTAATAGTATGAACAAATATCTAAAGTTACTAGAACACGTATTTATTGTTGTCTCCCTATTTCTATCTACAGGAGCAATTTTAGCTCTAGTTAGCAGTGACGGTTTTAGTGAAGGAGAAGATAAGATGATTGATTTTACAGACTATACTCTAGTAAAGTCAACCTTTTTAATAATTAAATTAATTGGTATTTTATTATTAGTATTTCGGTGGAAAAAATTTGCTTATGCAATTCGTCAAAATAGATATGTATTAATATTCACAGTATTGGCCATACTTTCAGTTATGTGGTCTGACTCGCCAAATAAAACACTATCTCGTTCTATAGGTTTATTAACAACAAACCTATTTGGAATTTATATAGCTACTCGCTACACAATAAAAGAACAATTTACTATATTTGTACAGGTATTTAGTGTAGTTTTAATCACAAGCATATTGTTTATTACTTTACTACCTAAATATGGGATCATGGGGGGAATTCATGTAGGAGCTTGGCGGGGAGTATACATCCATAAAAATGTTTTTGGGCAAACACTGGTGATGTGTACATCAATATTTTTTTTACGCTCTATTACTGATAATAAAAATTCGTTTTTAATAAATTTAGGATTAATTCTTTCAATCATTCTTTTATTAATGACAAGATCTTCGGGAGCATTGGGTAATTTATTAATAATCTTTAATATCTTTTTAATTTTAAATACTTGGAGATGGCGGCTTGAAATCATGATTCCTGCCTCCATAGGCCTAATATTTATAGGTATTATTTCTAAACTTTGGATTGACGACAATACAGCAATCCTATTTTCTGCTGTTAATAAAGATCCTTCCTTAACTGGACGCACAGAACTATGGGCTTTATTGATAGAAATTGCTTGGAGAAAACCTTGGTTGGGCTATGGTTATGATGTCTTCTGGGCAGGATTGGATGGTTCATCAGCTGAAGTTTGGTATACGGTTGGTTGGCATCCACCACATGCACACAATGGTTTTCTAGATTTATGGCTTAGTTTAGGATTAGTAGGATTAGTTTCATTCGGTATTAATTTCTTCAATATTTTATTTAAAGGATTTATTTGGTTACGTTATTTTATCAAGACACCTGATGGACTTTGGCCATTAATGTTTATGGCATGGTTAGTTTTGTCTAACTTATCTGAAAGTTCATTAATGACTAAAAATGAATTTGCTACTATTATTTATACAACTCTATCTTATTCACTGATCATAGAAATATCAGGCAGATATAAACCTAATTTATTAACAAGTTCTGAAGAAATAATAGAGTGATCAAGAATATTAAATACAAAATTACTAGAGGTTATTATGGATAAAATCAAAATTCTTATGTTAGGAGAAAGTTTGGATAGACAAGGAGGTATAGTTTCTGTTGAAAAATTAATTATTACACAAGCTCCTGCTAAAATTGAAATTAGACATCTATCTACTTTGCCAAATGGAGCAGCACTCAGTAAAATATTAGTATTTGTTCAAGCTGTAGGATTATTATTCTGGAAACTATTAAAACAAGAAGCTGATATTGTTCATATCCATGTTTCTGAGCGAGGTAGTGCTTTTCGTCAAGCATTAACAACTATTATTGCTTGGTTATTAGGTAAACCAGTAATTCTTCATGCACATAGTGCTGATTTTCATGTGTTTTACGCTAATTTGCCAGCAGTTATCCGATTTGGATTAAGTTGGGTATTTTGCAAATCAACTCAATTTATTGTTCTATCAGATAGTTGGAAGAAATTCTATGTAGATAATCTTGGTTTAAAAGCAAAACAAGTAGTTGTTCTTCCCAACCCAGTAAAATTTCCTCTAGAAATTCCCCAAAAAATTATTTCTGAAAAAGTTAATTTTTTGTTTTTAGGGAGAATTGGTGAACGGAAAGGAGTGTTTGATTTAATTAGAGCTTTAGCTGCAATTTCTATTGAGAAAAAACAAAATATATCATTGACTATTGCAGGAGATGGAGAAGGACAAAAAGCTAGAGAGATAATTACCGAACTGAATTTAAATCAATATATTACTATTCTCGATTGGGTAGATGAAATACAGCGAGATGAACTGTTATCTCAATCTGATGTATTTATATTACCGTCTTATAATGAAGGTTTACCAATGGCTCTACTTGAGGCTATGAGTTGGGAATTAGCTGTAATTACCACACCTGTAGGGGGAATACCAGAATTAATAGTTGATCATGATAATGGTCTATTAGTAAAACCTGGATCTATTTCAGATTTATCATTAGCTATGGAATCTTTGGTTTCTCATCCAGAATTGAGACAGAAATTAAGTAAAAATGCTAGAGAAAGTGTTAGACCTTTTAATATTAAAAACTATATGATCTCTCTAGTCGAAATATATCAATTCTTGTTAATCAACCATAATAAGTCATAGGATTAATTTTTTACTTATTGATAAAATATCTATAAATGTTCGATTCTTTTTTTAAGGTGAGAAAAAATGCAAAACTTTTCAGAAATCAAGATATTAAACACTAAATTCCATAAATTAACTGTCCAAGAACTGATTAGTTATATGGTGGAATCCGGACAGATTGATAAGAAAACAATTGTAGCTAATGTAAATGTAAGAGCAATAAACTTCGCTTGTGATTTGCCTTGGTATCAAAAATTTATTAATGATGCTAATATAGTATTTTGTGATGGTGTGGGTGTAATTATAGGGGCGAAAATTTTAGGTTATGATTTAGAGTCTATACATAGGATGACTTGTCCTGACTATATTGAAAGTTTAGCATTAGCTTGTGAACAAAAGAATGTTTCCTTGTTTTTACTAGCTAGTAAACCAGGAGTGACAGATATAGCTATTCAGAAGTTGTTAGCTATAGCTCCTAATTTACGCATAGCAGGACATCATGGTTTTTTTGAGAAAACTGGTAATGAGAATGATCTGGTAATTGAAAAAATTAACCAGTTTAAACCTGATATTTTATATATTGGTTTTGGTATGCCATTACAAGAACGTTGGATCTTAGATAATTACGACAAAATAGCAGCGCGGGTATTTTTACCTTTAGGTGCTTGTTTAGATTTCTATACTGAATCTATATATCGTGGACCACGCTGGTTAACTGATAATGGATTTGAATGGGTAACAAGATTAATTACTGAACCTACTCGATTATGGGAAAGATATGTTGTTGGTAATCCTCTGTTTATTTATCGTGTGATTAAACAAAGAATTGCTGAAGGTGTAATGACTAATAAATAGAAATTTTACTAAGTTATGCTAACATTAAAACTAGAAGTCCATAAGTAAAAATAATGAATACTAGACGTAACTTTTTATACGGCTTAGGTGGATTAGCTACTATAGCAACTGTGACTACAAGCCGTAATATTTATGCTAATAATGCTAATAACCAATTGCAGAGCATTGATAACCCTAATAGAAGTTTTACAATTTCTGGTGGTCTTTCTTTAAAAGAACGTGCCGCTCGTAAAGGAATAATATATGGTTCAGCGATTAAGAAGAGTATTTTGGAATCAGATCAAAAATTTGTAGATGCTGTGATTAGAGAATGTAGTATTCTTGTTCCAGAATTGGAGTTAAAATGGAGTGCAGGTAATGCCAAGTTACGTCCATCTATAAATACTTTTGATTTCACTAAATCCGATTGGATGGTTAATTTTGCGAATAAGAATAAACTTCTTTTACGTGGACATACATTAGTTTGGAATGAATCTTTGCCTAGTTGGTTTAAAGAAGAAGTAAATAGTAATAATGCCCGGAATGTCTTAGAAAAACATATTCAAACTGTTGTTAAGCGTTATGCAGGAACAATCAAGTCTTGGGATGTAGTTAATGAGGCTATTAATGTACCAGATAGGAGGAAAGATAGTTTAAAAGTATCCCCTTGGTTAAATTTACTAGGTGATAACTATATTGACTTAGCTTTTCGTTTGACTCATCAAGCTAATCCCCAAGCATTATTGGCTTATAATGAAACGGGAATAGAGTATGATATTCCTGCTCATGAACGGAAAAGAACGGCCCTTTTGAAGCTTTTAGAAAGTTTAAAATCTAAAGGTACACCAATTCATGCTTTAGGAATACAATCTCATCTTTTAGGAGATCAGAAAATAAATGCGGAAAAATTACGTAAATTTCTGCAAGATGTGGCGAGTTTGGGATTAAAAATATTGATTACAGAATTAGATGTGATAGATAGGAAATTACCTGGTGATATTGGGAAACGAGATCGCATAGTTGCGGCTGCTTATGAAGATTATCTTTCTGTGGTTTTAGATGAAAAAGCTGTTACTACTGTAATGACTTGGGGTTTGAGTGATAAATATACTTGGTTAAATGAATTTTACCCCAGAAAAGATGGTAAACCGGCTCATCCATTGCCATTAGATGCTAATATGCAGCGTAAATTAGCCTGGAGTGCGATTGCTCGCGCTTTTGATAACGCACCCAAACGATAAAAAAATTTTTAAAAGTGAGTGAAGAAATATGTCAAAAACCACTACGGAATCTAGGGAATCGATTGATTTAGATATACGCCGCTACTTATTGATGCTAAAACGGCAATGGATACCTGCTTCTAGTATTTTTATAACTATAGTTGCGCTTACTGCTACCGCTACCAATTTTATCAGGCCATCCTATGAAGTGGAAGGAAAAATGTTATTTAAACTTCCTTCTTTTCAAGTCCTAGATTCTAACCTCATATCTGGTCGTGATACACCAGATTTAAAACCTCTTGTTTCAACTCAAAATCCTATTAATACAGAAATAGAAATAATCTATTCACCTGCCGTATTACAACGGACAATAGATACATTAATGCTTAAAGATAAGGAAGGTGAAATAGTACAAATTCAGGATCTACAAAAAACCTTAAGTGTAAAAGTTATAGGTGGTACAGATGTTGTAAAAATTGGTTATGAAAATTCCAATCCTGAAAAAGCTGCGGCAGTAGTTAATGCAGTTATGAATTTTTATCTAGAAAATAAGATTCTCACAACTCGTGCTGAAGCCGAAACAACCTATAGATTTATGGCTAAACAGTTACCTAAAGTGCAAGGTGCTATTCATCTTAATGAAATAGAATTACGTAAATTTAAACAGGACAATAATGTTGTAGATTTAGCAGAGGAAACTAAATCAGCCGTTACAATTATTGGTAATTTAGAAACTGAAATTAATACTGTGCAATCGCAGCTAGAGGACATAAATGCTCAAGTTAAAGCACTCCGTCAAAATATAGATCTAAATTCTCAGGAAGCGATCGCTGTGAGTTCCCTAAATAACTCACCAGCAGTTCAAGAAGTCATAACCCAACTGCAAGAAATCAACCGACAATTAGCAACTGAACGTAGCCGTTATTTCGATGACAACCCAGTTATTATCAGCCTTGAAGCTAAAAAAACTAACTTAAATAATCTTCTGCAAACTGAAATTAAGCAAACCATTGGTAATACCATCCAAATTCCCCCAGGACAATTACAAATTGGAGTAATCAGACAACAATTAATTCAAAGCTTCTTACAAGCTGAAGTGCAACGTATTGGCTTATCAAAAAAATTAGCTTCTTTGTATAATTCTCTTTCTGAATTTAAACGCAGAGTTAAGGTTATACCTGTATTGGTGCAAAAACAGCGTGATCTGGAACGAAAAATTGAGATAGATAAATCTACTTATGAAACTCTTTTAAAAAAGGTTCAAGAACTACAGGTAGCACAAAGTAAAAATACAGCTAATGCTCGCATTATTAGTAAGGCAGAAGTTCCTGAAGAACCAGCAACAAAGAAAAAAACTGTTGTTTTATTGCTAGGAGTTATCTTAGGAGGATTTTGTGGAACTACTACTATCTTATTACTTGAAATGAGAGATAGGTCTTTAAAAACACTAGAAGAAGTTAGAGATATATTTGAATATACTTTCTTAGGAATAGTCCCATCAATAAAAGCTCGCAATCAGCAAAAAGAAGCTGGATCAGAAGGGATTGTTGTCAGAGATGCACCTTATTCCTTGGAAAGTGAGATGTACAGAATGATTCAAGCTAATCTGAGATTATTAAGTTCAGATAAGTTATTGAATACTATTGTTGTTACCAGCACAGTTGCACAAGAAGGAAAATCTACAGTTACAGCTAATTTATCAGCGACATTAGCTCAACTAGGATATCGAGTATTATTAATTGATGCAGATATGCGGATTCCTTCTCAACATCATCTTTGGCAAGTAACGAGTTTAGTAGGCTTAAGCGAAGTCCTGGTTGCTCAAGCCGAATTTAATATTGCCGTATGTAAAGTTATGGATAATCTTGACATCTTAACTGCTGGTATTAGACCCCCTAATCCTTTAGCTTTGCTTAATTCTCAACATATGGAATCACTTATTCGAAAATTTTCTACTCAATATGATTTTGTAATTATTGAAGCACCACCATTACTTGTTGGTGCTGATGCTATAACTTTGAGTAAAATGACAGATGGTATTTTGCTAGTCGCTAATCCTGATGTCCTAGAGTTGAAAAGTGCTATGAGTGCTAAGGAAATCTTAAATAATTCTAAATGTAATGTCTTAGGTTTATTGATTAATGGGAAAAGTGATCAAGATAAACCTAAAAAAGATAGTTTATATAATTTTGAAGACTCCTTGAAAAAACAGGCTTTCAATAATCCATTTTTGTTAATGTGGAACAAGATTAGATAAGACTATACTCCGGGCAACTAATTTTGCTGACGATTAATATCTTGTAAATCTAGAGCATAATTTAAACGGACAAGATTTACCCCAGGTTCACCAAAAATTCCCAAAAATCTACCATCAAGATATTTGTTAATTAACGGAATAATATCATCTTCCTTAATACCTCGTGCCTGTGCTACTCTCTCTATTTGTTGTCGTGCTGCTTTCAAAGAAATATGGGGATCTAAACCAGAGCCTGAAGTATAAATTAAATCAGCCACAGGTTGTTTATTCTCATTCTGAAGTTCTTCTACTTGCTTGAGAATGCGTTCCTTGAGTTCTGGATTAGTAGGAGCAAGATTACTACCACCGGAAATACCACCAGGTTGAGCTTTTCTTCCCTGACTATATCTAACAGCCGTAGGACGACCATGAAAATAACGGTCGGATGTAAATCCTTGACCAATCAAAGTTGAACCAATGGGTTGATCATTGACATTTAACATCATGCTGCCATTAGCTGAAATCGGGAAAAGAGACTGACCTACTAGTAATATAAAAAGAGGATATACAATTGCTGTTAATAACCAAATTACCAAAGTCATTCTGATGGCTTTAAAAGTTTCTCTAAAAATAGACATAATTTTATTTTAGGAGTCAGGAGTCAGGAGTCAGGAGTCAGGAAGAAGGAGTCAGGAGTCAGGAGTCAGGAGTCAGGAGTCAGGAAGAAGGAGTCAGGAAGAAGGAGTCAGGAAGAAAGAAGAAGGAGTCAGGAAGAAGGAGTCAGGAAGAAAGAATAAGGAAGAAGGAAGAAGGAGTCAGGAAGAAAGAATAAGGAAGAAGGAAGAAGGAAGAAGGAGTCAGGAAGAAAGAAGAAGGAAGAAGGAAAAAGGTTTGTCAATGAGTCCTCGAATTTATCCGGTTATAGAAGAGTGAAAATGCAAGAGTTTTTAACATCTTGGCTCAATAATCTTGCACTTGTTTGCTGATAAAACTTTGTAAACCTTTATCTATCAACACTTTTGCTTTCTTTTATGCAAGCCCTAATTATTTACGCTAAACCCACAAATGTGATCATCATATCTATTAATTTAATCGCAATAAATGGAGCAATTACCCCACCCAAGCCATAAATTACAATATTTCGTTGCAGAAGTTGATTAGCTGTCAAAGGTCGAAACTGAATACCTTTTAATGCTAAAGGAATCAAAGCCGGAATAATTAAAGCATTGTAAATCAATGCCGAAAGAATAGCCGAATTAACACTGCTTAACTTCATCACATTCAAACTTTCTAGATTAGCAGCAGTGAAAAGTACCGGAATAATCGCAAAATATTTAGCAATATCATTAGCGATAGAAAACGTTGTTAACGCCCCACGGGTAATTAACAGTTGCTTACCAATACTAACAATATCAATTAATTTGGTGGGATCAGAATCTAAATCCACCATATTAGCAGCTTCCTTAGCAGCTTGCGTTCCCGTATTCATCGCCACACCTACATTAGCTTGTGCTAAAGCGGGAGCATCATTAGTTCCATCCCCTGTCATCGCTACTATTTTACCCTCAGCCTGTTCCTGTTGAATCACAGCGATTTTATCTTCTGGTGTAGCTTCAGCGATGAATTCATCTACTCCAGCTTCCTTAGCAATCACAGAAGCAGTAATGCGGTTGTCTCCTGTGAGCATGATTGTGCGGACTCCCATGCGTCGGAGTTGGTCAAATCGTTCGCGGATACCAGGTTTAACAATATCTTTGAGATAGATAACACCGTAAATTTCGTTATCGAGACAAACAGCTAAGGGTGTACCACCTTGGTGGGAAACTTGTTCATAAGCAACATCTAATTCAGGCGTATCCTGTCCATGACGCGAAAGGACAAAGCTTTTAATTGATTCTACTGCGCCTTTCCGCACTTCCCTACCTCCCGGTAAATTAGTGCCACTCATGCGCGTTTTGGCGGAAAATTCTATACCCTGTGCTTGTTTGCGGTCTAAATCAAAGTTTGCACCTAACTTTTCTGCCAGTCGGACAATGGATTTACCTTCAGGAGTATCGTCAAAGACACTAGCTGCCAAAGCCACATTAGCAATTTCTGTAATTGAATGGCCGTTAATGGGAATAAACTCCTCTGCCAAGCGGTTGCCAAGGGTGATTGTTCCAGTTTTGTCAAGAACGAGGGTATTGATATCTCCACAGGCTTCTATTGCCCTGCCAGAGGTAGCAATGACATTAAATTGTGCAACCCTGTCCATCCCCGCAATACCGATGGTACTCAGCAAACCGCCAATAGTTGTGGGAATGAGCGCTACCAAAAGAGCAATCAGAACAGGTACACTAACGGGGCTATTGACATAGTAGGCAAAGGCGGGAAGAGTTGCCACTACAAATAAAAATACTAGGCTCAGAACTGCTAATAATACTGTTAAAGCAATTTCATTAGGTGTTTTGGTGCGTTCTGCTCCTTCCACTAAAGCAATCATCCGGTCAATAAAGCCTTTACCTGGTTCAGCAGTGACGCGAATAATCAATTCATCAGAAATGATGCGTGTACCACCCGTAACTGAACTAGCAACATCTGAACCAAATTCTTTGAGAACTGGGGCAGATTCGCCAGTAATTGCTGATTCGTCTACAGACGCGACACCCATGATCACTTCACCATCTGCGGGAATAATATCACCGGAAATGACGTATATGGTATCTCCCCGCTTCAAGTTATTGGCAGGAATTTCTGTAATTGTGCCGTCTACGGTGATAGTTTTAGCAACTGTAGCTGACTGGGCAGAACGTAAAGTATCAGCTTGGGCTTTACCTCGTCCCTCCGCTACAGCTTCCGCAAAGTTGCTAAATAAAACTGTGAATAATAAAATTCCTGTTAATAATCCGTTAAAAAGATGGGGATTTTTTTGATTTATTGGGCCAAATAATTCGGGATAAATGGTAACAGAGAAACTAATAACCGTTCCTATCCATACCAAAAACATCACGGGATTTTTGATGGCATATTGGGGATACAGTTTAATAAAAGCATTACCAATTGCCCGAAAATACAGTCCTTTGTTAGTTACCCGTGTTTTTCTGCGTTTCTTGTGACGATAACGAGGACGGGGAGCTTTAGAATGAGAGTTATTTCCGTTTGAGTTCATATATTAGTAATTTCAGTAGGGGCGCAGGGCCTGCGCCCAAGTGTCAGAAAAAAGCAGCAAATTTCCCTCATCTCTATTAACTACCAGCAGCGAGTTTAAAACCTTCGGCAATTGGTCCTAAAGCTAGAACGGGGAAGAATGTCAAAATTCCTAAAATTAGGGTGACACCAGCGGTAATTCCAGTAAATAGCAAAGAATCAGTTTTCAAAGTTCCACGACTTGCACAGACTACTTGTTTTTCAGACATACTATCAGCTAAGAGAAGCAGGGCAATAATAGGTATATAACGTCCCGCAAAGATACTGACAGTTGTACTTAAATTCCACCATAATGTTCCGTCATTTAATCCCTCTAAGCCAGAACCATTATTAGCTGCGGCTGAGGCATATTCATAAACTACTTGGGAAATACCATGAAAACCTGGGTTACTAACTCCTGATAAGGATATAGGATAAGCTAAAGCTACAGCACTAGGAATTAAAATCATCATGGGGTGAATTAACAGCACTACACTAGCCAGAACAATTTCCCGTTTTTCAATTTTGCGCCCAAAAATTTCCGGGGTCCGCCCTACCATTAAGCCAGTGATAAAAACGGTAAGGATCAGGTAGATAAAAAGATAAGCTGTTCCTATTCCCTGTCCTCCCCAAATTATTTGTAAAAATAGGTTGAATAAGGTAGAAAATGTCCCTTGAGGCATGAGGGAATCGTGCATTCCATTGACAGCACCGCACATAGTAGCAGTAGTTGTAATTGCCCATAATGCGGTTTGCGCCCAATCAAATCTGACTTCTTTACCTTCTAGATTGGGTAATTCTAATTGCAAAGCATTGTTAATCAAGGGATTTCCTTGTAATTCTCCTGTGGCTGTAACGCCAATGAGAACCACAAAGATCATAAACACCATTGAGAATAATAACCAGGTTTGTTTAAGGTTGTTGGCAAATACTCCATAGGTGTAAATTAAGGATGTGGGAATGGCCAGCATGGCGATGATTTCTATTAAGTTAGAAGCGCCATTGGGATTTTCAAAGGGGTGAGCGGAATTAGCTGTAAAAAAACCACCGCCATTTTCACCTAACATTTTGATCATTTCCCAGGATGCTACTGGACCCCTAGCTATATACTGAATTCGTCCTTCTAAAGTTTCTACTACGAGGGTTTTCGCTAAAGTTTGGGGGACACCTGAGATAATCAGAGCGATCGCCCCAATAATAGATAAAGGTAGTAAAATTCTGGTGATAGCCTGGGTAAAATCAACATAAAAATTCCCCAATTTTCTCCCGGTTAAGCCGCGGATAAAGGCAATTCCCACTACTAAACCACTAGCCGCTGAAGTAAACATCAAAAAGCCCAAAGCTGATGTTTGGCTAAAATAACTAAAGGTATTTTCTGCTGCGTAGTGCTGTTGGTCGGTGTTTGTGAGAAAGGAAATGGTGGTATGTAGTAATAAATCCCATCTCATTCTCCCCAGTTCATTGGGATTCCAGGGCAGAAATTTTTGATAATAGAGCAGAGCATAAACCATCACGCCCATGACGACGTTGCTGCATAACAAGGCTCGGATATAGTGCCAACCTGTCATATCATTTTTTTTGCCCACACCCCCTAAAATATAAATTATTGCCTCTATTGGCTTCATAACAGGATCAAGGATTGTCCTTTCTCCCAAGAAAACGCGGGCTATGTATTTTCCAAATATTGGCGTAATTAATACGACAATACATAGCGTTAAAGCAATTTGTAAAAAACCTTGTCCCATGTAGTTTGCACTCTATTCAACTGAAGTTCTAGCCAGTTAATACTCAACAATAATGCCTAAATTACAGTAAATTGAATTTTTAGTGATGAGATGATTTTTCATCCCACCGCAATCAATATAGTATTGTTTTATCTGAGTTTAACTAAATATTGTATCCAGTATATTTTTAATTTATTGAACTGCACATCAGATTATAGTTCACCATTCCCTAAAAATATGCAATAAATTCTAGTTAAGTCTGCCTAAGTATAAAATATCTAGTAATTGTTGGTATATTTTTAGATATAAATTGGTAAGCGTAAATATATACTGATGATTATAGGTTAATTAGCTCAACTGACGATGAACTGCAAATAAACAATCATTGTATTGCTTGTCAACCTCAAGATTTGTAAATGCCCAAGCTACTTTGTATGGTTTTTGGTATTCTCCTAACATATTAATTTGGTGACAAATATCAGGAATTTTGGTCAAATATCTGGGATCTAAGGGGAAATCAGCAGCAAATATACCTTTAACTCTTTGTGCTGCATCTGTGTCATATTTAATCATGATTGCTATACAGTAGGTATCTTCTGATGTATGCAGGACTTGAACTAACCCATCATGACTGATATTTACTAGATGATCAGGTAATTTCAATGCTTGGCTAGTATCGAAGGGGAGATTTTGAGTTTTTACCCAATTGAGAATTTCCTGATATTTTGCCAATGCTACACGTTTTTGGTAAAAGTATTTAATCTCAAGAATTGAATTAAATATCCAATATACTACTTGTACCGATAGTAATATAAATCCACTGAATATTCTTTGTAGTTTATACATTCAATATGATGAAATAATTGATTGGGAATTTATATTTAATCAAAAACTATGTAAATTACTCTCAGAATATCCAACACCAACAAAAACATGAGTGGCCTTAGCTTGCTTCTGAATGAGTTCTAGCAAAGCTTTATTGCAGCGTTCTGTAAGTTCTGGATATTTATTTGCTATCCATTCAAGTTCTGTTACACCAGCAGGATCACTAATATCAAACCCTAAATCAATCAATTCTTCAGTGTGCTTAAATGCAAGACTGAAAATACCCTCAAAATCTATAAATTCTTCATACATAGTTACATTTCCTCTAAATTGGTATAGATATTAATCTTTGTTGTCCAAGCTCTATCCAGGTAACTGTATAAATACTATTATAATTCTATCCAACTCATTCTTGACTTAACCTCTGAATATAGCCAACAATTTCTTCTTTGCTGAGTATTTCATCCGGTAGTACCAGCCAGCTTGGATAAAGGTATACTGTATAACCTAACTCATTTGTTTTGCGCTTGTCTACTATCTTTCCCCAACGGTTAGGAAAAATAAACCAACGCGTACTCAGCCGTCTTGGAGGAATAGCACCCCATGCCATACCATTGACTAGACAATACCAAATAATGACAGATGGTGGATTAACCCATTGCTTGCTTTCAACTTCACCACACATCCAGCCTTGATAACCCATAGGTAAAATACGGGGATTTTCCACTAAACTAGAAACACTCTTGACGGATACCCAAAATAGCTGACGCTGATTATCAATGCTATATACTGGAATATCTTCATCAGTACCAAATTCTATTATCCTAGACTCACCGGCATTGATACCACGATTTATTAACCCCCTACGAACTATCTCAACTGCTCGTTTTCCTTCAGCTAAGAACTTTTCCCAATCAGATGAAGACATAATAATATTTAATTAAGCAAAAACGGTATCATTTGATTTTATCAATGAATGGAAACATTTCTATCTTCTCCTTCTTCTCTGGTTCAGGATTCCTCGATTTAGGCTTTGAAACCACAGGCTATAATATCGCTTACGTCAACGAAATTTCCCCCTCATTCATGTCCGCATATCGCTATTCACGAGAAAAACTCAACCTCCCCCAATCTGAATATGGGTATCATCAAGGAGAAGCGGCAGACGTAAGCAAATTAATAGCAGAAACACCCGCACAAAGATTAAATGAATTAGTCAAAGATTCCCGCAAGTCAAATAATATAGTTGGCTTTATTGGTGGTCCACCCTGTCCTGATTTTTCCATTGGTGGTAAAAACAAAGGATATTTAGGTGATAATGGTAAACTCTCATCTGCTTATGTTGAATTAATTTGTCAAAACTTACCCGATTTCTTTTTATTTGAAAATGTCAAAGGTTTGTGGAGAACAACCAAACACAGATTATTTTTTGAAGAACTAAAAATCAAATTACAACAAGCAGGTTATATATTAACAGAAAGGTTAATCAATTCAATTGAATATGGTGTACCTCAAGATAGAGATAGAATTATTTTAATCGGCTTCAAAGATAATTTTCTCAAAGATATAAAAATAAAAGATGATTTTACCTTTCTTTGGGAAAAATATATTTTATATCCTCAAAATCAAGTATTTGCTTATCCTTGGAATAAATGCGAACCATTTCAAGAAGATTCCCTAATTCCTTGTCCTGAGAATATTCCGCAACAACTAACCGTTGAATATTGGTTTAGAAAAAATAACGTTCTCAATCATGCCAATGCTCAACATCATTTTCAACCAAGAGCAGGTAAAATTAAATTTGCTACTATTGCTGAAGGAGATGATTCCAAAAAATCATTTAAACGTCTGCACCGTTGGCGTTATTCTCCCACAGCTTGCTATGGTAATAATGAAGTACATTTACATCCTTACAAAATTAGACGGATTTCTGTAGCGGAAGCCTTAGCAATTCAATCTTTACCCGCTAATTTTTCACTTCCCGAAAATATGTCACTTACCAATATGTTTAAAACCGTTGGTAATGGTGTTCCATACTTAGCAGCAAAGGCATTAGCGCAAACTATTCTTGACTTTTTAAATACTGATTCATAAGACTTCAGATCCCCGACTTCTTGAAGAAGTCGGGGATCTTGTGGTTGTTAATGGTTTAATATATAAGAAATACTTTAATTTTTCATAAAGAAAAAACGATGGCAGCAGACTATCCAAATATTGATATTGCGCCATTTATTGACCACTCTCTGTTATTACCAATTGCAACTCCAGAGCAGATAAGTCAATGGTGCGACGAAGCATATAGATATAACTTTGCAGCGGTTTGTGTAAATCCCTGCTATGTCAAGCAAGTAGCAGAGCTACTATATAAAAAAAATCCTCAAATTTGTACAGTTATTGGCTTTCCCAATGGTGCAAATACTTCCGCAGTAAAGTTATATGAAGCTAAGGAAGCAGTAGATAATGGCGCTACTGAGTTAGATGTAGTCATTAACATAGGCTGGTTGAAAGCCGGGAAAACTGAAGAAGTTCACCGAGAAATTGCCACAATTTGCGAAGAAGCCGGACAGCCTGTTAAGGTAATTTTAGAAACTAGCCTTCTCACGGATACAGAGAAACAAATAGCTGCGGAACTAGCTATGGATGCCGGTGCAGCATTCTTGAAAACCAGTACAGGTTGGAATGGTGGTGCAACTGTAGCAGATATTAAGTTTTTAAAGGAAATCACAAAAGATCGAGTAGGCATCAAAGCATCGGGAGGTATTCGTACACACAACGAAGCCTTAGATTTAATTATGGCTGGTGCGACTAGATTAGGCACATCTCGTGGTGTGGATTTACTTCGTCAACGCCATAACCCAGAAAAAGAAAAAAGCGATTAGCTCAGTCATCTTTTGTCAGTTGTTGGTTGTCCTTTTGGAGTTAACCACTGACTAATAACTCATGACTAATATAGGATTCCTCTTTGATTTTTGAAGATATACTATTGGTGGGCAATGCCCACCCTACAAGACCTAAAATTTTTCAAAAATCAAATATTATTCCTATAACTAATGACTAATAACTAATGACTAAAACCTATAAAGCAATTGGTATTAATCTCAAAGCGCAGGCTCTGGGAGAATCAGACAAAATAGTCACAATTTTAACTCAAGAATTTGGGCTGATTCGAGCAGTTGCGACGGGAGCGCGGAAACAAAACTCTAGCTTGGGTGGAAGAATGGGGATGTTTGTTGTCAATGAATTACTAATTTCCCAAGGCAGAAATCTCGATAGAATTACTCAAGCTGAAACTATAAAAACTTATTCCGGTTTATCTAAAGATTTGGGTAAATTAGCTGCTAGTCAATATTTAGCTGAAATAGTTTTGTGTCAAGCTTTAAGCGAACAACCCCAAACAGAAATTTATGAGTTATTTAGTAAACATCTTCAGCGGCTAGAGGATATACCAAAAACAGAGATAAAATGTGTAGTCGCTCATCTAGCTCAGGGGGTATTTCAGCTTTTAAATTTAGCAGGACTCACCCCACAAGTAGAAGCTTGTTGCTTAACCCAGCGTCTGTTAACTCCAGACTGGACAAATCCTCAATGGCAAGTTGGATTTAGTATTCCCTCCGGTGGGATAATTTGTTTAGATGCTTGGAAAGGCTTGCGAAAAGAAATAGAGCAGGGGAAATGGGAAAATGGGGAAATGGGAGAAACAACACAGATAACTGTTCCCAAGCCCCAAACCTGTGCCTCTAACCCTAGCTATGAAACAGTTTTTCATCAGCAGGAGTTACCAATTATTTCTCGTCGGTTAAAT
Source organism: Dolichospermum sp. OTE_75_concoct_329_sub (assembly GCA_031376645.1). GTDB lineage: Bacteria > Cyanobacteriota > Cyanobacteriia > Cyanobacteriales > Nostocaceae > Dolichospermum. The sequence goes on from JANMEE010000100.1 coordinate 52,611, forward strand.
GGGAAACAACTGGTTATGCTTCAACATCTGTCGGAAACAGAGATAATGAAAATAGATGCAGCCTCAGATTCTGGATGGTTAGCTGTTGAGCAAATTTTGCGTCAGTACGTCCAGTATCATTTAGGGCAACCTATTCGCTCTGCCACTTTGATTGACTCCTATTTTGCCACTAACCATGATGCAATCGTCTGATTTAGATAAAAAAAGCCGAACTCACTCACCTAGCGACGCTAAAAAAAAGCATAGATCATCAGATCATAATGTTGCCTCTTCACCTAAACTTAGTCATATTCATAGTCCAGAAATGTCACTAACTGATGTTTCTGAGGATGGGAATTGCACTTCAGAAATTCCAGTAACTGATATTCCTAAACCATCAGAAATTACGCAGATAAATGACAAAAATAATGGTATTCAGGAAAATGCTCCAGTCACAACGGAATCAACACCGGAAACACTACCATTGATAGATGCTGATTCTGGAGGGACATCTTCAGAAAATAGTCAACAGGTGGGTTTTTTACCTGTATTAAAAAACCCGAACTTTCTCGCTCTTTGGGCAGGTCAAGTTTTCTGTCAACTAGCTGATAAAGTTTATTTAGTATTAATGATTGCTTTGATTAATAGCCAATTTCAAGCTAGTGATCAAAGTATTAGTGGTTGGGTTTCGGCTTTAATGATGGCGTTTACTATTCCAGCCATATTATTTGGTTCTGTAGCTGGAGTTTTTGTAGATCGTTGGTCAAAAAAAGTAGTTTTGGTAGCATCAAATATTTGGCGCGGTATTCTGGTTTTGCTCATTCCTCCCTTACTGTGGTTAACCCACGATTGGCAGCCTGTGGGAGTCTTACCAGTGGGGTTTTTGATTATTTTAGGTGTGACTTTTTTGGTTTCTACCTTGACACAATTTTTCGCACCGGCAGAACAATCGGCTATTCCTTTAATAGTGAAAGAACAGGATTTGCTTTCGGCTAATTCTCTCTACACAACGACAATGATGGCTTCGGTAATTGTTGGTTTTGCGGTAGGAGAACCAGTTTTAGCATTAGCAGATGGACTTTGGACAAAATTAGGTGGTAGTGGTGGATTGGGTAAGGAAATTTTGGTGGGTGGTAGTTATGCGATCGCTGGGTTAATATTATTCCTACTACGAACTAATGAAAAACCCCACCCCCCAGAAACAGAATTTCCTCATGTTTTTTCAGACTTGCGCGACGGATTTCGTTATCTTCAAGAAAATCATCGCATCCGTAATGCTTTATTACAACTAATTATCTTATTTTCAGTCTTTGCAGCCCTGACTGTGCTTGCAGTTCGGATGGCAGAAATTATCCCGAATATGAAAGCCTCTCAATTCGGCTTTTTACTGGCATCTGCTGGTGTAGGTGTGGCGATTGGGGCGACAATTCTCGGACAATTTGGACAACGTTTTTCCTATAAACAACTCAGTTTTTGGGGTTGTCTCGGTGTAGCAGGATCTTTGATAGGTTTATCACTGTTTACCACCCAACTCTTACCTGTGCTGCTATTTATCGCTTTAGTGGGAGTATTTGGTGCTTTGGTAGGTATACCCATGCAAACTGCAATCCAAACCGAAACACCCGCAGCTATGCGCGGTAAAGTATTTGGGCTGCAAAATAATGTAATTAATATTGCCCTCTCCCTACCTTTAGCTTTAGCTGGTGTCGCTGAAACCTTTATTGGCTTAAAAGCAGTATTTTTTACCTTAGCTGCCATCGTCTTAGTTGGCGGTCTCTTTACCTGGTATAATTCTGGTGATTCCTCAGATGGCAAATAGCCAAAAACTGCATCAAACTCTTGAGTTTCGTGCTAAACTTAGTCCAGCAAGATGAAAAATACTTGCTGGAAATCAACTAAATAATCAGCATATTAATTTGTAATCAAGTTAAAAAAATTTATAACTTATTAGCATCATTAATAAAGCTATTTATTGAATTTGTAATTGCTAAGATTATTTGAGGTTTCAAGTTAGAGATATCTGAGTTTTTGTGATCAACAAAAATTCATTTATGACAACTGGATTAATAAAAACAGTATAGTTTACACTCGCTTTTTTTTATAGATAACTGAAGAATGCGTATAGCTTGGATTGGAAAAAAAACCCCCTTTTGTGGTAACGTCACCTACAGTCGAGAAATTACCAACGGATTGCTAGACAAAGGACATGAGGTTAGTTTTCTTCACTTTGCTGAAGAAGAAACCACAACAGACAACTGGCCTAATGAAGTTCCTTTGCCATTTATTTACAAGTCTCAGGTTTACACAATTCCCTCTTTTAAAGCCACTAAGGTTTTGAAAGATTCTCTGCGGGAAATTAAACCAGATATAGTTCACGCTTCTCTAACTCTCTCAACTTTAGACTTTTTTCTACCAGAAATTTGCGAAGAATTAAATTTGCCCCTAATTGCGACTTTCCACACTCCATTCGCAGGTAAGGGAGCAAAATTATTATCCAGTACCCAACTTTTAGCTTATCAACTTTACGCTCCTTTTTTGGATCATTATGATCGCGTAATTATCTTTTCCCAAATTCAACGGGAATTGTTATCAAGTATGGGAGTTAGAGAAAAAAAGATTGCTGTTATCCCTAATGGTGTAGATCCTGTTAAGTATTCTCCCGGTACTTCCCAAGTTAAAGCTGAATTTGGGGCTGAACGTTTGTTTGTTTATCAAGGGAGAATCGCTCAGGAGAAAAATGTTGAATCTCTCCTCCGGGCTTGGAAGCAATCAGATATGGGAGTTAAGACCAAATTACTGATTGTGGGTGATGGTCCATTAAAGCCTACCCTAGAGTCATTTTATGGGCGAGAACATGGCATCATCTGGTTAGGATTTATCGCTGACGAAAATCGCCGCATCGAGATTTTACGAGGGTCTGATGTATTTATTTTACCTTCGTTAGTAGAAGGTCTATCCTTATCGTTATTAGAAGCAATGTCCTGTGGTTTAGCTTGTTTAGCTACTGATGTCGGTGCAGACGGGGAAGTTTTAGAAAAGGGTGCTGGTGTTGCAATTAATACAAGTAGTGTGCGATCGCAGTTAAAAACCCTATTACCACTATGCCAAGATCATCCAGAGTTAACAACATTATTGGGAGAAAAGGCGAGAAAGCGGATATTAGAACGCTATACCCTAAATGATAACATCACGCAATTAGAAGAGCTTTATAGCCAAGTCCTAGCACAGCGTCCTCTAACACTAAGTTGGGGTGTTTAACCCTTTCAACCTTCGTAGGGGCGGGGTCTCCCTAGGATGTTAATTTTATGGGTGACAGTCAGGGTAAGACTAGTATGTTAATTCTGTGTATTTTTGGGGGGATTGTCCGGAAAATTATTGGTGTTACCGTAGTTTACACCGAAAACATCTGTTCTAGGCACTTTCTCATAAAAATAGAGCAACATATTTTGTGCATGAAGTCTTATGGGATAAGGGATTCAGAATTAACACACTAGCGATCACCGTAATCAAAAAATTTAATCTACCTGTTGACACTAAACCGTCTGGACGGTATAGTTATTTTTGAGGCAAGTTGATTGTCTTAATTTTTTAGTATTCGAGCAAAAGGCTATGGCAGAGGGTTTAGAGGTAGGCAAGCGATCAGCGACGCGAGAATCACTCCTCAATGCGGCGGGTGAAGTCGTTTTGCGCTCTGGGGCTGACTCTTTGACCCTTGAGGCAGTTGCAAAGGAAGCTGGCGTAAGTAAAGGTGGATTGCTCTATCATTTTCCTAATAAAGAAGCTCTACTGACGAGTATGGTGGCAAACCTGATCGCCAAGTTTGAGCAATTATTAGAGCTAGAACTAACTCGCGAAGGCGATCTCACCGCCAAGGGTGCATGGTTACGGGCTTACATCAGGGCTGGAGATCTATTTGATCGCCAGAATGCAGCAATTCAGTCTGGATTGTTGGCTGCTGTCGCTAAGGATAGTAAATTCCTTCAACCATACCAAGAAGCTTCTATACGGTGGGATCAGCAAGCTTGCAATTGCGGTGTTGCTCCACTCAAGGCAGGGGTAATTCTCTTAGCTGCGGATGGACTTTCTTGGAATCAGTTACTAGGAATTAACTGCATTTCTGATGAGGAGCGATCGCAGGTGATTTGGGAACTAATTCGGATGACCTACGCCGACGACTGAAGTTCGCTAAGTTTTTCTGAAATGAATTAGTAAAAACAATGACTGTCAGAAATAAAGATCCGCAAATACTCTATCTTCAGCAATCTCAAATTCGTGATGCTGCAAAATTGATGGCTGAAACCTTCTTTCCAGATCCTGTATGTTGCTATCTCATGCCCAACGAACGGCATCGCGTGAAAATCCTCGAAAAAGTTTGGAGCGAAATGATAAATCACGACATTCATTTAGGAAATGTCTATGCCAGTCATCACAGTAATAGTGACGCTTGGGCATCGATCGGTAGCTCTCAACTGTTAGGGATTGCTAGTTGGTTGCCTCCTAACGCCAAGTCACCTTCATTACTACAATCACTTCCCTTGATTGTTGAAATATTCCTACATAGTGGTTTTCGTTCCACAAGCCGAATTCTCAACACCTTGACTAAAACGGAAGCCTATCACCTGCGTGACTGTCCAACTCCGCACTGGTATCTAGATGGATTAGCCGTATCACCAACTACGCAAGGCAAAGGGATAGGTAGTCTGCTATTGCAACCTGTCTTCCAGCAAGCCGATCGCCAAGGTGAGATTTGCTATCTCTTTACTTCCACTGATCGCGCCGTAAAATTCTATCAACGGCATGGATTTGTGGTACGCGATGAATTGCGAATTCTCAACGATGCACCGCCCTTATGGATGATGATGCGATTCCCACGGAGCGCTTCGCTATCGCCTAAAAATCACAACTCACAGGAATAGCGATTCCTAGGTCACACTTCGCTATCGCCTTGAGGAGATTGATTGTTGATGCGATTTCTGCGGAGTGCTATCTCTATTCCTATGGCTCCTGCGTCGCCACGCAAGCTATCGGAACGCTACGCGAACGCGAACGCTAACTAATCAATTCCCTTAAAAAGCCAAAGTTCTAAACAATTCACTGACTGCAACCTTGAAGTTTAAAATTATATCTTCTCCATCTAAAATATCATTACCTCGCAATAGGAGATCGGGCTGAGGGCTATGGTAAACCAGCACATATCTTTCATCAGGATGGATTACCCACAGCAGTCTAGTTCCACTTTCAAAATATTCTTCAATCTTGTTGTGAATTTCGTCAAAAGTGTTGCCTGGAGAGATAATCTCAACAACTAGATCGGGCGCACCATCAAAAAAGCCTTTAGGTAATCGTTTTATCCCAATCAATCGCTCTTTACTAACAAAAGAAATATCGGGCGACCGCTTATTATCTCTCTTCATCTTAAATGCTGTACTGGAGTCGCAAGTAACGCCAAGATTATGCTGCCTTACAAATATCTCGATTAGCCCACCAAGGAATATGCCAATATTCCCATGCTCCATGCCTGAATTGCCCAAGTTTATCAACTCTCCATCTACAATTTCGTAACGATTGCCATCATCAGCTAAAGCCATAAACTCTTCATCAGTCCAAACTTTATCCTTTATTCTTTCTAAGATAACTGTCATATTTATTCAAGTCCTTGTAATTTTTAAACAAAGCAATTCGTTTACATGACTAGCTGAGTGATTTCTTTATTTAATACTAACCCAAATATAAATCCAATTTCATCCCCACAACAAGCGATTCCTAGGTCGCGCTTCGCTATCGCCTAAAAATCACGACTCACAGAAATAGCGATCGCCTTTAGAAGATAGATTGTTGGTGCGATCGCACTTGACTTAAATCTAAAGCAGAAATCTATGGTATTTTGTGTTTATTAGAGTAATTAAACAGCTATTGCGTTAGAAATTTTTGTTATACCCTTATTGACGATACACGAGAAAGTGTAAATTTAAAAGTAACTTTCTGAAAGACTGTTTCCTATCTGTGCCGCTAATATTGGTGGAACGGCGTTACCGACTTGAGTAAATTGTCGTGCCGATGCACCCATAAAAATATAATCTTTCGGAAATGTTTGGAGGTGGGCGCATTCCCGAACACTTAATGTGCGAGGAATTTCTGGATGTAAGTGCGAACGTCCACCACCTTTTGTGCCTCCAGCAATAACTGTTTTCGACGGCAATAACGGGTGAAGTCTATCAACTCGTCCAAGTTGGTCTCGCTGTCCGTAACCTAAGCGCATATATCGTAGAATTGATTCGGCTTTGTGTTCACGTGTTTCGTTGTTGGATAATTCAGGATAGTAATTGTTCAAAACACTTCCTGCGCCGACTATTTCCAGAGAAGGCACGGGATACTTAAATGTTTTGCTCGTGCGCGAGCCGACTACAAATAAGCGAAGTCTTTGTTGTGGAACACCGTAATGCGCCGCGTTGAGAACAAACGGTTCTTCCACTTGATAGCCATTTAGACACAATTCTTCAATCACTATTCTTAATTGTGTTCCACCATCAATATCTCTTAATCCCTGCACATTTTCAATCACAAATGACTTTGGTTGAAATGCGATAATAAGTCTCACAAAGTCAAAAAGCAGATTGCCATTTTTTTCGTGTGAAAAGCCGACTCTTTTGAAATTCTCACCAGACTTAGAAAACCTCTGATTAGCGGCGATTGAAAAAGGTTGACATGGAGGACCGCCAACAAATAGACCTTCAAATGGTGTAGATATTATTTGACCCAGTGTTTCGGCGATCTCCTCAAATTTTGAAACATCACCAGAATGCGTTGGAGGTCCGAACACATTCCATTTCGGACGATTCCGCCGAAGCGTTTTACAAAAGAGTTCGTTAATCTCAAATGCTGCCAAGTGCTTGTATCCAGAAGCTTCTAACCCTAAATCCATGCCTCCGCAGCCAGCAAAGAAACTTACTACTGGAATTTCTTGCATCAAAATTTTTACTTCATTCAAGTTGAGTGGAGTGCCTCCTGTCCAGATCTTGGCTTTTGATTCCTCATAAATTAAATCTTCATATGTCCAACCTGCACCTTTTAAAACATCAACAAGAGGCGTATTGGTACTTTCAGATTTTTCAAGTATTCTGAGTTGCTCTTGTAAATGAGTATTTTTTTGCTTAGAACTCTTAACTATCATATTATCAAACCAGAAAATTGATTTTTCATTTCCTGATAAACAGCACGGGCTTCTCTTGTATCTTTGAAATCCTTTTTATTGTTATCGTCAAGCCACACATCATAAAATCGGTGAATTGCTCGATGACAATTCGGACAGACTGGAACAATATCATCAAAAGTCGTGCCAGTTGCTTCGACCCTCGTGCCCGAAGAAAGTGGTAAGAGATGATGTAAGTCTACAATTCGATCTGTCCATGGATAAGTCTTTGCTGTGTCGAGAGTGCAGACATCACAAATTGCCGTTGGGCGCACCAAGAAAAATTCTTTCCGAAGTCGGCTATTACGCTCAATTGTAACGTGTGTTTTTTTGACTTTACTACCTTCCCGAAAGCCACTCTCCACAACTTCTTCGACAATCGTATTTGGATAATCGAAAGTGATGTTCGTACTACCGTCTCTAAACAACGCTGCTAATCTTCGTATCTCTGCTTCCCTATCGTTTGCACGGGGACCTGAAATCTCAAATAAATCTTTAAAAATATTGTGTGCATCTTCCCTATTAAGAGTCACAATTATTTCACCACTTCTTATATATAGGTATGAAATTTGCGAAATAACTTTTAGGCTTTCTAGTGATTGCCGCCGTAAACTTCTCTCTACAGCTCTACCAGAATCTTTATAAGACGAGTCAGTCCTCATAATTGAAATAAACTGCTCGTCATCTTCAGTGCCATCAAAACCACTTCTTTGATATGCGCCGATAATTTCATCTAGACTTGTAATAGAACTCTGTCCAATAGCAACCTTAGTTAAAAGATACTTGAGTGAAAATAGTAATGAATAGCGAAACTCCGCATTAGGTCGCCAACCTTCCAAAGCTGGAGAAGGTTCAGTAAAGGCACTTACCAAAAAATGTAAGTATTCATCACAAGTTACCATTCCAGATTGAGACAACACATCGGCGACGGGAGTCGGTTGAGCTACTCCATTAACTTCACTGACAAGAAGACAAATCTTCAAAATACGAGAATAATTGCGCCACGGGCTATGCGTTGCTGGAGCTTGAAAAGTTAACCCAGTTTCCGCCAGAATCTGAGCACGATCTGCTGTTTTGAAATCGTTTGCTTTAACGAAACTTGCGATTTGCCGAAGAGCGTCGAATTGAAAATAGGCTAAACGCCCTTGATCCCAGTGCCACATTAGGGTTGATTTTATATACTTTATATATTTATGTAGCCTAAGTCTAGCATCAAACGAGTATTACAAGTCGTTGGAGCGGGACGAGATACTACATTACAACTAGGATTGCAAAAATGATCGCCGTCTGCTTAACTCCAAGCCCTTATCCAAAACCGATACGCCCGTTAAAGTTATCTATTTTTAGCAAGCAAAAATTGTTGACTTTATTGTTAAGTTATGAAAAGTTATTGGCGATGACTGTGATGGTTTGCGCCTATGCAAAGACCAATAATTATTAAGCGATCGCCCAAAACTTCACGACTCACAGGAATAGCGATTCCGACGGAGCGCTTCGCTATCGCCATAGGAGGAAACTATTTGAGAACTACTTAACTTTGAATTTTTTGAGCTATAGTATTGTCATACAGAGTTATGACAAGCAAAAATATGAGAGTTAATGCAAGGCTTGATAGCGATCGCGCTAGTAAGTTTAATTACATTCGCCAGCGGACAAATCAAGGTGTGTCTGACATTATGAAAGTGGCGATCGATCTTTATTATGAAAAATTATATCAAGAATCCCCTGTAAAGCCTTTGCAACTCCTCAGAGAATCAGGGCTGATTGGTTGTGCTGAAGGGGACTCTGATTTGTCGGTTAATTACAAGCAATATCTCACTGAAAGTCTTAACGAAAAATATGGTAATCGTTGATTCTGGCTTTTGGATAGCATTAATCAATCGCCGTGATGATTATCATGTTCTCGCTCAAGAAGTTTTAGATACGATTGATGAGCCTCTGGTTACAACATGGTGTGTGATTACGGAAGCTTGTCATATTCTCTTGAAACGTACAGGCACAAATGCTCAACAGACGTTTATTTATAGCTTAGAAATTGGTGCTTTTGAGGTTTTTGATCTCAAGGTTCAAGATGGGAAAAGAATCAGTGAATTGATGAATCAATATAGTTCTCTGCCAATGGATTTAGCGGACGCTTCATTGATTATTCTTGCCGAACATTTGGGGCATGGACGGATTCTATCTGTTGATTTTCGGGACTTTAATACTTACCGCTGGAAAAATCGTCATCCTTTTGAGAATTTGATGTCTATTAACTGAAGTAATAATTCTTTGGTGGGCATTGCCCACCCTACATTATGCTAATTTATCTAGGTAAGGACTGACATCAACAGCTAGTTTTTTGCCCAACTTGAGTAATTGCCGACATTGAATAGTTTCGGCTTCACTGTCAATACTGGTAATCCGTGGCAATATTTGACTGTGTAAACAAGTCCAATATAGTTCTTGGGAATGGTTTAAATTAATGCCCAGATGTAATTCATGAGCAATATCAATTAATCGTTCTAAACGTTGAATATCAGCATCTATTTTGCTATTGGCAGCATACAATAATTGCCACAATAAATGGACTATTAATTGTTCGATGATTTGGTTGCCATTGGGAATATTTAATTGACAACGAAGATGTTTGGCTTCAGTGGCGATCGCTTCCAATTCTCCGATATGATTCCAACTTAATTGCAGTTCACTAATATCTTGTTCTAGGGATCTCAATGTTGTGAGACAACGATACCCTAGAGCAATTTCCGCTGCTACCTGTAATTCCCGTGGTACTTCCAACTCATCCCGATGAAAGGCCATAATCACACCGTAATTATCACGGTATGCTTGAGTATATAACTGGTCTAGTCGTGCCAGTGTTTCCTGACTCAACAACCGCATAATTCGGTGACGTTCTTCCGCAAATAAAGTCTGTAAACTAAAGGTATCATCCCCAAACAATTGAGTCATTACCAAAATTACATGAGCAATACTAGCCTGTTGCAGTGCCGTAAACAGCTTTTCTTTAATTTGACTATAGTTACGCCGTCCTTCAAACTTTTGAATACAGCAATGAAAATCCCAACCACCCAAATGCAAAACGGCAAATACTAAATTTTCACTTTCCCAAGTAATATCTGACACTAGCTGCAAATGCCCCACTGCCATAGTTAATGGTCCAAAGCTCTGCTTGTGATAATCTAATTCATGGGCATCATAGCAGTAAACACGCTGATGATGAGCGGCGAGGTGTTTATCTGTCTCTTCTCCAGGAACAGTATTTTTGTGATGATTAAATAACGAAGTAATAGCGTAATGAGCAGCAACTTGTTTAAAACCAATTTGGGCAGTTAGCACCAATTGACGATATATCTCTGCACCATGTTTAAACTCTTCCACATTACTAGGGGCTAAACCTAGACGTTTAAGAAACCCCTTTTCTAATTGCACACCTGCCACATCTCCTGCTAATTCTAAAGCCCGGGAGGCATAACGCAAAATCTGTGTTCCCTCTGGACGGGAAAGTTCTTCAAAAAACCAGCCACAACTGGTAAACATCAGTAAAGAATGACGCTGCATTTCCAACAAGCGTAGAGCTTCTACCTGTTCAGTAGCTTGAAGTTTGCGAGTTTGATGATGAGCCAGAAAACGGTTAATATTAGCAGGGGTGCGATCGCCCATCACCTGAATATATTCGTCCCTTGCTTGCCAATGATCACGGAATAATGTCCCACCATATTCCTCATAGACATCACCTAACTGATCTCGCAGCCAATTCAACGCATTTCGTAACGGCCGCCGCCATTTTTGATGCCACACGCCCCCTTCACCACCACAACCGCAATCATCCTGCCATCTATCCACACCATGAGCGCAACTCCAAGCCGTCACCGACTTTAATTTTACTTCCCAAGAGGGAGGATTTAAACTCAAATAGTGGGCGAAATTGGTAACTGTCCAACCATGACGGGGAAACTCACCAATAAAGGCATAAGCTAAAGTTTTTTCTGTTCCCTTTTTGTGATGTCCAAAGGTTTCTCCATCTGTAGCTACAGAAATTAACTGGGACTGACGATGATCTCCGCGAATAGCTGCCCCAATTCGTCCCGCAAAATGATGGGAATTGTAGACAACATCACTAAAACCCATATCCCGCGAAATCGGACCATCGTAGAAAAAGATATCAATATGGGGAGTTGATTTTTTTGCCGAATCCTGACTATCCAAATAACAACGATAAGGCCGGGTAGGATCAATCTGATTACCCCCTACCTCATGCCATTGATGATCAGAACCATCTTCTGTGGAGATAGGACGACAACGCTGGGCTTGAGAAGGGGCTAAAATAATAAACTTAATCCCTTCTGCTACCAATGCTTCTAAAGTGGCATAATCTACCGCTGTTTCTGCCAACCACATTCCTTCAGGATCACGGCCAAAGCGAAAACGGAAATCTTCCTTACCCCAGCGAATTTGTGTATGTTTATCCCGTTCATTGGCTAGAGGGAGAATAATGTGATTATAGACTTGAGCGATCGCATTTCCATGACCATTCAAGCGATCGCAGCTTTTAGCATCAGCTTCTAAAATCCGCTGATAAACTTCTATATCATGGCGTTCTAACCACGACATCAGCGTTGGACCAATATTAAAGCTCATGTATTCATAATTATTCACAATCTTTACAACTTCGCCCCGGTCATTGAAAACCCGCGCAAAAGCATTAGGACGATAGCACTCCCAATCAATGCGCTCATTCCAGTCATGAAAAGGACTAGCGCTAGGTTGACGTTCAATCGCATCAAGATAAGGATTTTCTCTAGGAGGTTGATAAAAATGACCATGAACTGTCACATAAACACCCTGAGCAGTTTTTAGGGGATCATGTTCAGGACTGGATTTAGCCTCTTTATCTAACGGTAATACTAAGCTAGAACTACTTGGTATTTCGGCAGTCGAAGTCATATATTTTTATCCAAAAAAATGTGTAATTTTGCAGAAGATTCTTACTATATCTACCTTTCTACAATTGTTTTCTCATAAAATCATTAATAAATAACACACAAGAAACAAAACTAAATTTTGTCAGTCAGGAGTCAGGAGTCAGGAGTCAGGAGTCAGGAGTCAGGAGGAAGAGGAAGAGGAAGAATAATCTCGAACCCCAATTACCCATTACCCATTACCCATTACCCATTACCAATTACCCATTACCCATTACCACCTCCGACAGATATGATAGGTATTTAAATGCACATGATTTTTAAACATTGTGTAGATATCCCCTAAACTCAAGGTAAAAATGTCAATCAAAAACATTATTTTCAGCGTGCTGCTGTTGTTTATACCAATATCCCTAGCAGCCCACTTTTTAGAATGGGGAGACTTGGTAGTTTTCATCACCGCTGCATTAGCCATACTCCCCCTAGCAGCTTGGATGGGTACCGCTACGGAAGAAATTGCCGTAGTTGTTGGTCCAGGAATTGGCGGATTTTTAAACGCGACTTTTGGTAATGCGACAGAATTAATTATTGCCTTAGTTGCCCTAAATGCAGGGCTAATTGATGTCGTTAAAGCTAGTATAACTGGATCAATTATCAGTAATTTACTCCTAGTCATGGGTTTATCTATGCTATTAGGCGGTATTCGTTACAAAGAGCAAACATTTGAATCAGTTATAGCCCGTGTAAATGCTTCTTCTATGAACTTGGCGGTAATTGCGATTTTGTTACCAACAGCAATGAACTATACCTCCATAGGGATTAGTGAAGCAACCGTACAGAATCTTTCCCTAGCTGTGGCTGTCGTCTTAATTCTGGTTTATGGCTTAACACTGCTATTTTCCATGAAAACTCATGCCTATTTGTATGAAGTTGGTGTGGCAGATATAGAAGAGGAAGAAGAAGAAGAAGTTTCCCATGAAAAACCAAATATTTGGTTGTGGAGTGGTGTACTTTTAGTTTGTACCCTGTTAGTTGCCTTTGAATCAGAATTGCTAGTAGGTTCTTTAGAAGTAGCTACATCTAAACTAGGTTTAACTGCACTATTTACTGGGGTAATTTTAGTCCCTATTATTGGTAATGCTGCTGAACACGCTACCGCAGTTACTGTAGCCATGAAGAATAAAATGGATCTAGCTATGTCTGTGGCTGTGGGTTCAAGTATGCAAATTGCTTTATTTGTAGCCCCGGTTTTAGTAATTGCCGGTTGGGTAATTGGCCAACCAATGGATTTAGATTTCAACCCCTTTGAATTAGTCGCTGTTGCTGTATCAGTTTTAATTGCTAATAGCATTAGTTCTGATGGTAAATCTAATTGGTTAGAAGGGACATTACTCCTAGCAGCTTATGCTGTCTTGGCTTTGGCTTTCTACTTTCATCCAGTTACGGTATGAGTTAATTACACTATGCCACAGTGCTGATATCTGTCTTTACTCCTTGGTAAATACTGCAACAAATTTATTAAAGATTTGATATTCCCAATCTAATCAATTGGGATTTTTTATACTTTACTAAGCCCTAAATATTTTTTAAGGAATTTTAACTCTCTTAAGATAGATGAATAAATCTAATAAGTATCATAGTCTCAAGTCAGATCATCCGTTTGATATCAACCGCTAGGTTTATTATTAATATCTTTACTTGTAATTTCAATTCAAGGCATAGCAAAAGTCAAAAGTGAAATGCTTACTGTAAATTGGTCTTGGCATTTTAGGATGTCCTAAATGCCTTGTCCATTGCTGTATCTTGATCATTGGGTTGCAATTTCATATATACTACATTATTTTCAACTATTTGATGGTAGTAATTATATACAAGAATAATATTTGATTTTTCAAATAATTCAACAACATTCTATATCACTTTTCTCTTATTTTGCTATTTCCTACTTTATAAATAAACACGACTATAAAATACAATGACTCTAATCGGACTGCCAATGATGGATGTATTAAATCCAAAATCACTAAATACACCTAATATTTTATCACAGAAAGTCTTTACCTTAGAAAATGGTGTCCGTTTAAAAAATCATCAATCAAATAAGTTAGTTGCTTCTGCTCAAATTACACCACCAGAATTTACTCAGACAGATAAAACTTCTCTAAATCATCTTTCAAGACTCTCGTTGCGACGACACAAAATCATTGAGCAAATAGCACAAAAACAGATGTCCGTCAGTTCTTTTGAATTAGCTGATGCTGGCAATATCCCCTTAACAAAGAAAAAAGGTGTTCAGCTATCAACAAAATATGCTAAAATCTATAACCAACCTATGCCCGTCATTAGTTTTGGTAGTTACGGTATATCTGTGAGAGCTTTACAAAAACTTTTAATTGCTAATGGTTATGGAGTACCAATTGATGGGGTTTTTGGACCTGTTACCGAAATTGCTGTTAAAGCTTTTCAAAATCGTCGCAGTCTATCAACAGATGGTGTCGTTGGTCAAAAAACTTGGTGGGAACTAACAATGTGATTAGTCATTGGTAATTAATTGGTGATGAAATTCCTATTTTTATCCTGTAAATCCTTAGAGGATTGTCTTGGATTGTTTTAATTGTGGTACTAATTGACATTTTTTACAAACTATATACCGCACTGCGATTAATATTACACTAAGTCTGGCAAATATAATTCACCATCAGGATTAGGGGATTATCAGGATTAATATTTGTCTGAATCAGGATGTCCAGGATTAGGGGATTATCAGGATTAATATTTGTCTGAATCAGGATGTCCAGGATTAGGGGATTATCAGGATTATTTTATAAATCTTAAAAAACATCCTGTAAATCCTTAAATCCTGTAAATCCTGATTCAGACAATTGGGTTTAGTTCCTTAACCAAACCTCCGATTTTTAGGCTACCTTATACAGTTCGTTTTTTAGTTCTTGTAATGCTTCTAAATATTTTTGTTTATTGTCCTGGTTTTCCAGTTAAATCATGATCATCAACAGGTAAATCATCAATATTATCTCTACTATCTGTACGTTCCCCCAATTTTGGGGGTTAGGGGCGATTACCGTAGCCTCGCTTGCGGTCTTGGGGGTGGGGTTCTTGTATTTCACTCAACCGAAAAGCGCCATAACAGTATCCTTTAGTTATGCCAATAATTTGGATACTGTTAACAAAATATTTGTGAAAACTGAAATATGAAAATAATTTACATCTTATCCTAACGGCTGAAATCTTTAACTCAGACTTAAACTAGCGCTCTATCAGTCAAAATCTCATAACCACTATCTGTCACTAACACAGTATGCTCAAACTGAGCAGACAAAGCATTATCAACTGTCACCGCAGTCCATCTATCAGCTAAAATTCTGGTATTTTTAGAACCAGCATTTAAAATTGGTTCAATTGCTAAAGTCATTCCTGAGCGCAATTTCACATTCGGTATATCACGAGTCCGATAGTTAAAAACCGCTGGTTCTTCGTGTAAATTTCTACCAACACCATGACCAGTAAATTGTTCTACCACTGCATAACCATTAGCTTTTACATGGTCTTCAATTGCACCCGCAATTTCCACCAAATGGACACCAGCTTTTACCTGTTCAATCCCTTTATATAAAGATTCTTCCGCTATTTTAATCAGTCTCGCGGCCTCAGTTGTCACATTACCCACAGCAATAGTAATGCAGGAATCACCATGAAAACCTTGATAATAAGCTCCTGTATCAACTTTTAAGACATCTCCTCCACGAATTACTTTTTTCCGGCTAGGAATTCCATGGACAACTTCATTATTAATACTAGAGCAAATGGAAGCGGGAAACCCGTGATAGCCTTTGAAACTAGGAGTTGCATCCATTTCGCGGATACGTTTTTCAGCAAAAGCATCTAAATCAGCCGTTGTCATTCCTGGCTGGACTAGCTCAGAAATTTCTTTCAGAACAGTGGCTACAATCCTCGCTGATTGCCGCATAATTTCGATTTCACGGGTTGATTTAATTTCAATCCCTCGGCGTTGTCGTTTTTCGGCTTTTGGCTGGGCTGGTTGCGAAAGTAGGTTGGCGAAAATATTCATCATGAAGTTTAGGAATTATGGGCGCTTTTAGCGATTAAGTGTGAAGTTGTTGAGATTTATTGCTAAGAATATCTATATTTACGTTAACTTATTTTTGCGTCTTTAGAAAAATACAGATAAGTAGTTGTACAAAATTAATTACCAACTAATTTTTATGTTTCCTGTTCCCTCTTTCAACGAGTGAATTTAATTTTGTCTGACTACTTATAATCTACTGATCTAGCTGCAATAATTGTGTGGTTTTGATCTCCTATCATCCTTAAATACTCTGGTTCGTTCGCGTCAACATTGGGGAGCGATGGAAGGTTTATGTATCTCTGACGGAGGCGTTAGCCATAGTGTGGCGTATCCCTTTGGGAGCATAAGGTATCAGCCATAACCCAACATTTATAAGCATTTGTTGAGTTGCGCTGTCTATTAACCGAACAGTGTTGTATTATCTTCCTTGTGTAAAGTGCATCATTACTTAGATTTTAAATAATGAATAGGAAGTTATATATACAAGCGACTCCAGAACAAGAATTCTTATTCTGCTTTTCCGAGATGGAAATTTTATCTCCAAATAATTGTGGGGATTTTTGGCAATTATGGAAATCATATCAAGATGATTTTTACAATTTTTGCCTACATTGGATGGGAGGTAATTGTCATGATGCCGAAGATGCACTAAATCAGGCAATGCTCAAAGCCTGGAACGAATGGACAAAAACTGAAAATAAAATTATATATCCCAAAGCGTGGTTAAATCGAATTATTTATAATTTCTGCATGGATGTGCATCGAAAATGCAAACGAGAAGCCACAGCAATTAAAAATATTGAAGATATTGAATTTGCAGATCATCCAGCGTTTGCTTCTCAGGTAGAAATTCCTGAAACCAATATTTTGAATTTGGAAATGGGAGCATATCTCCACCACATAATTGAATCTTTACCTGACAAACTACGCCATCCTTTTATTTTACACTGCGGCCAAGACAAATCTTATCGAGATGTTGCCAAACAACTTGCTCTCTCTGAAGACAACGTCCGTAAACGCATTCAAAAAGCGCGAAAGATTCTGCAAAAGCAGTTACATCAGTATCTCGCTGGGGAAGATGACACTTCTTTAGATTCTCTAAATAGGGAAATCCCGATAGTGGAAGAGCTTACATCTGATGAAAGACTCCGACAAGATCAGTGCGGTGCAGTGATTTGTAATTGGGAATCATTTACCACAAAAAACAGCAACGAAGAAATTAACTATCAAGTCACTGTAATATGCCTGGAAACCTTACCACATCATTATCATTGGTACAGTTCACCCAATTCTCTGGGCTGGAGATGAATTTTTACCTTGTCTTAGAGGATGGAAAAGTATGGTGAGTAAGCTTTATGGAAGTTAAAGGTTGATTTTGGTGAAGAAAATTTGCCCGTAACTCGAAAAATTCCCAAATGGGAGTCAACAAACGTCTAATAAGGGTATGGTTAAAATACAAGTCGCTTAACTATACTTTGCACAAGTATAACTGGCTACTAATAAAATTAACCCTACTCTCTTGAATCCTTCACTCAAATACTGGAGTTTATGAGTATACAACGCAACATAAGAATCGCAATTGGGACAATTGTTTTATTGTCATCTACATCAGTCAGCAGCTTTGCGGCTACCAACACTATTACCTCTGGAAAGTTTCAGTCAGACACCGTGAAACTTCCTGTTGAAAATATTCCATCTAGGCAGTTAAATTTCACACAAGATACTTATTTAATTGCTGGTCAGTACAGGGATATGTTGTCGAAAAGTCCTCGAGTATATGGCTTATTCAGCAAGTTTGACGATATCTGGAAAGATCCAGCAAACAGCAATACACAAGATCCGGCAAACAGCAGGAAGACAAGATTATTTGATCACTGCAAAACTCAAACAGATTTTAAGAATGAACAATGTCTTAGTTTTCTAAAAATCTGGATAATGGATACACAAGATGATCTAATGAATAGCAGTAAATATGACCAATATGATGAATTAAATAAGATATTCGACGAGTTAAGAGCTATGACAAATAAGTAGCCATAATACCCCGGAGTAAAATCTCTTTGACTTTGGAGACAGTCCCAAGTCCCAAGTTGTTGCTGTCCCATTTCTGGTTTCAAAAACTTGAAAGATTGCTTTATGTAAAGCTATTCCTAGACATCGCTTTGTGTTTGGGAAATGCAATCAAGTATTACACCCTGGGCGACTAGAAGTCGCGGCTACATAGACAAAACCCGCCTACGCGGGTTGAAAAACCTTAATTTTCTTTTAGTCCACGCAGGTGGTCACTGAGCCTGTCGAAGTGTGGACTTTGATTGTGTAGTAGCAACTTCTAGTCGCCCAATACTTTTAAAAAATCCTCTTAATTTCGACGGGAAGTATTCATAGATATTTATAAAAAAATCAAGTTCAGTTACTTCTTTAGAATATAGAGCAATCCTAAATGAGTCATGAACGATAAGAGGATGTTTTAAAAGTTTTTAATGTATAAATAAACCCCTCTCCAAACCTCTCCCCGACACGGGGAGAGGCTTTGAAACCCCCATTCCCAGCCTTCGGCACGCTTCGCTAACGTAGGGAAGGGGGGCAGAGGGGTTAGGTTTTTGGAGATTGTTAGTTTCATGTAATACTTTTCAAACACCCTCTAAGTATGCCTGGAAAGCCTACCACATCATTGGTACAGTTCTGCCAATCTTCTGGAATACAGATGAATTTTCACCTTGTCTTAGAAAAAAAATCAGCTAGACAAGAACAGAAACTCATCACATTAAATAAGTATGTTCAGAAATATCCCCAAGGATGGAAAAAAAGATTAGAACTGGCTAATTTGCTTTATGAAATGGGCAAATTGCCAGAAGCCGTAATCGAGTATCAGCAAGTGATTGAGCGACAAACTCAATTAATTAATGTGCATCTGCAATTGGGTAAAATCTTGCAGTTAATGGGACTGGAAAAAGAGGCTATACAAATATATCAAAAAGCCTTATTGTGGTCGGAAAATGAAGGGACTCAAAATCATATCAAAGGATTGATTGCAGTTTGTCAAGGTGATAGTAACCAGGCAATTGTCGCCTTTAATTTAGCAGCAACTTTAGAACCTGACAAAGTAGTTCATTGGCTGGCTTTGGCACAGGTACATCAACAAAGAGAAAATCCTTTTGGTGTGCTAACTTCCCTAGAACAGGTTTTGTCCATCAACCCAGATGATGTTGTGGCGTTGATTTACAGCTATGACGCACTGATGGCGGTGGGAGATGTTTCCGCCGCTAGAGGGCAGTTAAAGAGGGCTACAGCCTTAGCTGCTGATGATTTCTGGGTACTGCAACGACAAATTGATCAACGTTTGCAGATGAGATTGGTATCTGGTAAAGAGACTAAAAAAATGATTACCTCTCTACTACAAGAAACTCCGCATGGGGTTGAAGCTCACAAATCACTGGCATATTATCACATTCTCCGGGGCGATTGGGCGCAAGGTGTGGAGGTGTTAGCAGAGTTTACCGCCGAGCATCCAAATCATCCTTATGGTTGGTATTACTATGGGCGGTGCTTGTTTGAGACGGGGGAATATCAGAAAGCGGCACAGATGATGGGTAAAGCTTATCATCTCTATCCCCATGATTGTGAAATATATCGGGCGTTGTGTGAAATTTTACCAGTTGAACCTCACCCCCTACCCCTCTCCTACGAGGAGAGGGGGGTAAGAGGAGAGGGGAGTAAGACGACTCTTGCTTCCATCGTGGAGGAGATGTTGAAGTGGTTTCCTGAACGCTGGAGTATTTGGGCGACTGGGGGGCGGGTGTTAGTGGAATGCTTTCAGGAGGTTGAAAGAGGGTGTCAGATTTCTGAACAGGGGACGCAACTACAGCCACAGTTAGCTGATGCTTGGTTTCGACATGGGCGGGTTTTAGCATTGGCTGGTAAACATCAGGAAGCGGTTCTGGCGTTGGAGAAAGGATGGCGTTTTTTACCAGCAGGGGGTTATCTGCAATCTGTACCTGCTGCGGTGTGGCTGGGGGAGAGTTACCAAGTGCTGGGGGATGTTGGGGTTAGTAAACGATGGTGGGAAGCGGCTTGTATCGGATGTCAGGAGTTGAGGGGGTTTAACCCGGCTATGGCTGATTACTGGTTAGGGAGGGCTTTATTAGGGTTGGGGGATAAGTCGGGAGGGATACAGGCTTATGAAGGTGCATTGAGTCAGCAGTTGTTGTATCCGGCTCGTGGGGAGGTTGAGAAGATTTTGCAGGGGTTGAAAGGTAAGAGGAGGAAGGGTTATGGGGGTTGAGGGTGGGAAATGCTTGTAAGGAGAAAATTTGCTCGTAACTCGGAAAATTCACAAAGGGGGCTGGGGAAACGTTTAAAAGGTGTATGAAGAAAAAACCACATCAAATCATTAAGGGGAAAACAATGGGGGTTCTACCATGGGAGAATTGGATCTATCATGTCTCAGAAAAGCGTGATAAGGTCAATGAGCTGCATACAAGTGCAGTTAGCCTAAAAGACCAGATAAGTGTTAGCGTAGAAGTCTTCAATAAGCTGTTTAATGATTATAAAGCTTTAGTTGCTACAAACTGTGCGCTTGTTTTAACGCTCAACGATATCACAAATGATGATCTTCAAGAGAGAGAATTTCGCGTAAATGTTAATGAAATCGAAAATCCGCCGATTGGGTTTCTTCCTGTAACAATAGCACAGGCGATAACCGAATTTGCCGGAGGCATATTGGCACTCAAAGCGCTCTCAAATATAGGATCTCTAGCCAAAAAAGGCATAGTAAGGACATCGAGTAAATTATTTCGTGCTATTGTACCGAGAGCTGGAAAGGCTATAGAACAGGTTGCTATGAGAATTGGAATATCGGGGGGCAGTGAAGCCCTAGCGGTGGGATCAGCCGAAGCCCTGGCGGTGGGATCAGCCGAAGCCCTGGCGGTGGGATCAGCCGAAGCCCTGGCGGTGGGATCAGCCGAAGCCCTGGCGGTGGGAGGCAGTGAAGCGGCGGGAGGAATTTTCGCAGCAGAATCATTCGGAGCAATAGCTGGGCTAGGAGTGGGTGTATTCGCAGTGGTAGGACTAGATGCGATATTTGGAGCAATAAATGGGAACAAGGAATCGAGCGAACTCCAGCAGCAGATAGATAATTTAGATGATGCGATTAAAAAATGTAACGCATACTTGAAAGAGATAAATAATAGACAGAAGGAGTTGGAAGGCCAGTTACCCGATGAGATCAATAGGTTTCAAGATCTAATACAAGAAGTGTCCATGGTGACGCATATACCTCCGAATTTCAAATTCCAGTACGAGTCTAACAAGGAAAACCTCCATAGCTTAATGGGTTCACTACAGCCAGCCTTAATGCAATATGGATTTGTTACACGCATGAAGCGGAGTTGGATGGATGTGATCGAAAGGAAACCAGAAATGCCTATGGATTCGTTCATAGAATCATATGCCATGATAGACCAATTCGACGAGCCTACCCTATTCCACCTGTATCAAATTTTGGCACAATCATCAAAGTCCATGCAAGAAGGGTTTGAAAGAACAATTAGCAGGATAGATACAGGTGTGATATTACATCCTAACTGGATGATGTAGTGCGATCGCTTGATCTTGTAGGGTGCGTTAATGAAATGTAACGCACCATTCCTATCATTAAACTCGGTGGGTTACGCTGTCGCTAACCCACCCTACTTTTTAGAGCGATGGCTACGCCCGCCGTAGGCATCGCTTTGATGATATAAATTAAGGTGCGATCGCTTTTTAGCAGACAAAATAAACTACCATTCAATTTGAACTGAGTAACTAGCAAAAACAGAATCACAACTGATCAGCACAGCATTTTCTCTATTAGCTTGAGCAATCAATAACCGATCAAAAGGATCTTTGTGATACAGGGGTAAACTATCTAAAGCTAAAATATGAGCAACAGTAATTGGTAATATTTCGATGTAATTATTTTGTTGAATAAGAATAATTTCTTCTAAAGTTTTATTTAATGTTAGTTTACCTAACTGCTGTTTAATTTGTATTTCCCAGAGACTAACAACACTCAATAATCTAAGATTATCTTTATTCGTCAATAGCTCTAAGACTCTTTGAGACAGTTTTGATGGCTGACTATCCCAAAAAATAAAAGTATGTGTATCTAACAGTAATTTCATGGATTTTGCAACCAAAATTCATCGGATAAAGGTTGATCAAAATCATCACTCATGACCATTGCACCTAAATTTAATCCGGGAAGTGGAGTCTTTTCTGATTCCCAGACATTTGGCTCAACAGAATTAAGTAGAGTTAATCTAGCAATGGGAGTATTCCCATTAGTAATTACTATTTCTTGGTCATTTTGAATCAAGGAGAGTAATTGACTAACGCTGATTTGTAATTGTTGAATATCCAGTGTTTTGGTTGACATAGTTGTTACTTTGAACATTATACTTGTCTATTATAGCTTAATCTTTCCAAAGCGTAACTTACCTTTCAGATTAAAAGTAGCTTGCTTCCCTGTAGGGATACGGCGATCACCCTACTTATTCCAAAGAGCGATCGCTTTGATGATAGGAAATTAAGGTGCGATCGCTTTATAATATAAGTAGTGATTAAATAAACGTAATTTACGGATGCCAGCTAAAGATATATTTCATAATACAGTTAAAACAGCCCTCGAAAAAGATAAATGGACAATTACTAACGAACACCTATTTATTCAAGTTGAGGATATTGATTTTTACATAGACTTAACAGCAGAGAGGATTTTAGCCGCTGAAAAAACTGGTAAAAAAATAGCAGTAGAGATAAAATCATTTTTAGGCGCTTCAGATGTCACTGAATTTCATTTAGCTCTTGGTCAATGTCTCAACTACCGTTCAGCATTAAGGTTAACCGAACCTACTCGGACTTTGTATTTAGCCATTCCAGTAGATGTTTATAATGAGTTTTTTAGTCGGAAGTTTATTCAAAGAATAATTGGCGAATATCAATTAAAATTACTAATTTTCAATGCAGAGCAAGAGGAAATTGTTATATGGAGAGACTAAATTATCAAGAAATAGTCCAAAAAATTTTGGAAGGTCACGCGAAAAATCGCTCAAATAGTCAAACAGAAGTCAAATTGGTATTTGATACGGAGCGCAATCATTATCAAGTTATTAATATTGGTTGGCAAGAGCTAACACGAATATTTGGTTGTATTATTTATGTAGAAATTAAAGATGGCAAAATTTGGATTGAACGCGATGGGACAGAAATCGGAGTAGCTAATGAATTAGTAGAAGCTGGAGTTCCTAAACAGGATATAGTTTTGGGTTTTAAAGCTCCATACAAACGGAAATTTACTGAGTTTGCTGCTAGTTAAATCACATCTTGATAAAATCAATACTTAAATAATCCTCTATTTCGATATATCAGTGAAACGGACAATGCGTAGAAAAATACCAAGATTTTGAGTATTTTAGCTGATTGAAAAAAGCCGCTTTATCAGAATTGCGATAGCGAAGCGCTCCGTAGGAATCGCACTTCCTACATTTCCACAACGCGATCGCTTTTCTGATTTGTGGAAGGCGATCTCCCGCGATCGCCCTACTTATCCCAAGAGCGATAGCGAAGCGCTCCGCAGGAATCGCCTTTTTTTATTTATAATAATAAGTAATAGGCATAGCAAATTATCATATTACTTACTCCAATCTTGAATTTCTAAGTTTTCTATTTTCCCAAAATCTCTGATATTATTTGTGATAATAATCAAATCGTTGGCTATGGCAATTCCTGCTATTAGAATATCAATATCGTCAATTGGCGTTCCTTTATTTCTTAAATTGGCATAAATATCAGCAGAAATTGTGGCAGAGCTTGTAGTTAGAGGTAAAATCGTATTGTATGAAATAAATTCCTGAAAAGATGCGAGTTGTTTTTGTGCGTCACGATGTTTTAAGCCACTGACAATTTCATAATAAGTGATAATGCTAATGTTAATTTTTTCATGCTCTTTCAAATAGGCTTGAAAATGCTCAACAACTAGACTATGATTGCGGAAGAAAAAGGATAAAATATTTGTGTCAATCAACGCTGGCTTCATCACTTCTTCTTCCTAAAAATGCTTGCTGGCGGCGGGTGATTATTTCTTCATTGAAGTTAGCAAATACTTCATCTGACATATCATTCCAACATCCAGCAAACTGCATATTTTTGTTAAGCGAAGGTTGAGATACTTCTATACCTAACCGAAAATAATGAATAAAGTTATACAATTCTTCTAATTTATCTTGGGGGACAAGATCTATTTCTGTAATAACTTTTATGCGTAGGTTTAAAGCATCCATAGTAAGTTAATATAGACTGATTGAGTGACAAGTCAATTATATCTCACATTCCATTTATTTACAGGATTGCAACGGTAAAATGAACACTTTATAGCAAAATGCTTGCAGCAGCACTTCGCTATCGCCTATCTATTATGGATAATAATAAATCAAACCTGTTTCCATTTTCGCGCATCTAGAGATAGATTATCACCTAATCACAATTTCTCCCTTCATTCCTGCTTCTGTGTGTCCAGCGATAGTACATCGTAAAGTATATTTACCTGGTTTCATGGGGACAAATACCCATTCCGCGTCTGCACCAGGTTTAAGTTCTAATTCGTGAATATTCCCTTTAATTTCTACATTGCCGGCTTCGACTTTTTGTGTCCAAATAGCATCAGCAAAGTCTTTAGCTGTAAAATAATGTTTTTGGGAACTAGGATTATTTAATTTGAGATTGTAACGTTTACCTGAGATAAATTCTAAATGATTTGGCTCAAATTTTAATTCATTAGCAGCATTACCCAAGCTGACTGTAATTTCTATAGGTGGTTGTTTTAGGAGATTATTAGATAGATTCTCTGCTGTTGCTGGAAATGCACCCATGATTACTAGACTAATTAGCAGGCAGAATATACAGATGATTCGCGGTAGATTGTAGTTGACCTTAATTAAAAAGTTACTCATGGCTAAATAGATTATTTTAAATCACACCTATCTCTATTATCCATGACTAATGTTCATTTAATTTTCTTATGTGCCAGAATTTGTGGACCTGCTGTGACAACAACAATTTTATCAGGATGAAGTAATTCACGAGCAGCTTGATTGACTTGATTGAGGTTAACTTGCTCTATTTTGCGGATAAATGAGCGCAATTCTCCCTGATTTAAGCCATAAACTTCATTCATTACCATTAAGCGACTTAACTGTTCGGGATTAGCCAAGGAAATATTGTAATTACTGATTAAATTACGTTTGGCTGTTTCTATTTCCTGTAGGGTAACACCTTGTTGATGAACTTGCTTCAGGAGGTTGCGGGTACTGGAAATTGCTTTGGGTGCGTCTTCTGGACTAGTTTGCATTTCAATGAGAAATGTGCCGACATTCTTACCTGTGATGAAATTGCTATAAATTCCGTAGGTTAGTCCCTGGCGATCGCGCACTTCTGCCCCCAGTCTACTTGATAATGTATCACCTCCGAGAATTTGATTCAAGATCATAGCGGCATAAAATCGTTTATCTTGACGATTAATTCCCGTATAACCCATGTAAGTAATCGCTTGGGGTTTACCAGGAACAACAGGATTAACATTAACTACATTTTTCGGCATCCCCACATTAGGATATTTTATCGTTGGTGGTTGCCCTTTAACTTGCCAATTTCCTAATTGTGCTTGAATGAGCGATCGCACTTTGTTAACATCAAAATCGCCGACAATTGCTAAAACTGTGGTATCAGGACGATAATGTTGTCTTTTAAAAGCAATTACATCTTGACGTTGAATTTCTTGAATACTCTTCGCTGTCGGGAATGTATGTAATGGGTGTTTCTTGGGATAAATAGACTGAACAAAGATACGATTTGCTATCTTTTCAGGATCATCCAAATCTGAATCTAGGGAAGTTAAAGCCTGTTGACGTGAAAGGGTAAACTCTTTTTGTGGGAATGTACTATTTCTAATTACGTCCGTCAATGTCCCCAACAAAACTGGTAAATCCACCGCTAAACTACTACCTTTAATCCGCACACCTTCACGAGAGGCTTCAAACTCCAAATTTGCGCCTTTTGCGTCTAATCCTTGGGCAATAGTCTGCATATCTTTGTTTTTTGTGCCATTCATCAGATTTTCTGCCACCAAAGAGGCCAATCCCCCTTGATTATCTGACTCAAATTCTGTTCCCGCTTTAATATATCCGCTTAAAGTGACTGTAGGTGTAGTTTTATCTGGTAAAAGTAATACACGTAACCCATTAGCCAGTTGTAACTGTTCGGGGATTTGTCTTTTTTCCGTTTTGGGTAATATATCTAAAGGTGGTAAATATTTCTTTACCTCCGTGGGAACTACAGCAACATCCACAGTAAAGTTATCTGGCGTTTGTGTTGAATAAGATTGAGTAGGAGTGCTTTGTGTTGTTTGAGTGGGTTCAAAAAATCCAACTTTCCGGGCTTCTGGTTGTAAATATTTATTGATAACATTAATTACATCAGCCACTTGAACTTTCCGAATATCTACCAAGTGGTTATCTGTATATTGATAATTATCCGTTGTGATTTGATCATTACCCAATTGCATAGCTTGATTGGTAATATCACGGTTATTCAGAATCACTGAAGCTGTTAATTGGGTTTTGGCTCGTTCTAGTTGCTCGGCTGTCACACCGATTTTAGCAAGTTTCCCTAAGGACTTCATGACCACTGCATCAATTTTAGTTAAATCCTGATTTCCCGCAGATGTAACTAATATTTCATACCAGCCACCCGCACGTAAACTAGCGACATTTCCCGAAATATTATTAGCTAAACCCGATGCTACCAACTCTTGATATAAGTAAGAATTTTTACCCGCAGTCAAAATATAATCCACCACTTCCAAAGCTGGGATATCTGGTTGATTGATTTGGGGAAGCGGGTAAATTAGTTGTAGTAAGGGATTTCCTCCCGGTTCTTGCAATTTAATCGGAGGAGCAGGTTTCGTGGCAGGTAATGGAGTTATCAGCTTATGGGGTGAATATTGACGCTTAGGAATTTTACCAAAAACAGCTTGGACATTTTTTAAAGTGCGTGCAGTGTCAAAATCTCCCGCAATTACCAAAACAGCATTGTCAGGACTATAGAATTTTTGATAATATTCCCGCACTTGGGCAACTGTGAATTTTTCCACATCAGCCTTAGTTCCACCAATAGGTAATCTATAAGGATGATTAGGAAAACTGGACATCATCAAAGCGCGATTTAGACGATATTCAGGGCTATTTTCATAACCTTGTAATTCAGAAATTACTACCCGTTTCTCACTAGCTAACTGTTGAGGATCAATCAGCGAGTTTTGCATTCTATCCGCTTCTAATGTCAACAGTGCCGTGAGTTTATCACGTTCGGCCGTATTGTAATATGCAGTTTGGTCATAACTGGTGAAAGCATTAGAATCACTGCCTAAAGCACTAAATAACCGCCCAAATTGAATGGGACGATTTTTAGTACCTTTAAACATGATATGTTCTAATTGATGAGCAATACCATTAACCCCAGGTGCTTCTTGACCTGAGCCAAATTTGTACCATACTTGCACTGTCACCACAGGAGCATTATGAACCTCCTTAGTGATCACAGTTAAACCATTATCAAGGACTGTTTTCCGAACATTTGCTGTAATAGCGAAATTTGGTGTTTCTTTAGCAACTAGTGTTTTATCAGATTTTTCTGGGTTGGAGTTGTCGGCATGAGTAAGAAAACCCACTTTTTCCCCACTAACAGCAGCATCTTGATTGAAGACAAAAGCGGCTATTACCCAGATACTCAAGATAAATAAAGAAAAGCGATGTCGTTGTGCGAGCGAAGAAAAAGGCATATCTTTGGCGAATAGCTATATGTAATTTAAGCTACATATATTGATTGACTAAAAAAATTGGGCAAATGTTTCTGTGCCTCATAGAAATTAAAAATGTACCTGAAAAGGAAAAAAGTTATATCACCCAAAAGGCATTAATAGTAATTTCAAGCCGATTTATGCAAAAACCGTAAAAATTCCAGAGGCAAACCGTCAAAATCAGCGATAAATGCGACTTCTAGGATGTTATCGCCGATTTGCTGCTGTATAGGTTCTAAAAGAATTTTCAGAGGTGGTAAATTTTCTATGACAGCTAACCGTGTTTTTAAACTTTCTAACCAAGTAGGCAAATCTGGTGTGATCTCTGTCACATCGAAAGCAAGATGATAATAGCCCACATAATGTTCATCATTAAAAGCATCGGGGGCTGGGTTAGGTTGGGGAATTTGGATGAGTTCAATTCTCCCACCTAAACCTTCCATCCAGCAAGCTAGAGTATAACCGGTGGTGAAGCGATCGCCCACTGTAAATCCTAGTTGCTCATAAAAAGCGATCGCTAAATGGATATTTGCCGTTCTAATAGAAGCATGGTGCATAGGATTTTGGATTTTAGATTTTAGATTTTGAATTAATCTCCAATTTAAAACCCAAAACAGGGAACAGGGGGAAGATAATTTTCCCAATTACCAATTACCCATTACCAATTACCCCTTACCCCTTACCAATTACCCATTACCCATTACCAATTTTCTTACTCAAATAACCGGAAATAGGGGTAACGCACCGGCACACCAGGTTCTTTATCCAGATCAAAGTTAATTACTTCCCAGCAAGGTTCGGCAACAGAATCAGGGCTAAACTCCACAGGTAAGCCATATAATTTAGCCCCCGTAGTCACCTCACCTTGTCCAGAACGCCAAGGTGTACTGCGTTCCAGATAGCCACTCATCAACTCCTGATAACGTTGAGCAACAATGATTCTAGTGGCACGATAACCTTGGGTATAAAGCTTATCTAAAGCTTCGTGAATTTCAAACCGAATCCCATCAGGATGAGTATGTTGACGATACCATTCACCATCCCATCTGCGCCAATGACGACCAGACTGTAAATGGACTAACTCCCCAGTTTTGGGTTCAGCTTCAAATGCGCCATGACGGGGACACAAATAAGTATCCGTCAATGTCAATGCCGAAATAGTTTGGCGACAGTGAGGACACTGTATTTCAGGGCCAAAAATCGGGTACTGAAAGCCTGGATTTATCATGAAGTGCGTATAAACATAGTATTGTTTTTGTGTCAGCACCAGTAGGTTTAAATTTACACTCCTGCTCCACTACTTTAGATAACTTGCTCACTGCTACATAAAATGAAGATAGTGCCTGAAAACAAGTTTTACCACTGCCTGACGATAGAAGTCTCAAGCTGTGATATTTTGGTTTTGCAACCAGCCCCTAAAGGTTGAAGTTTCTCCAGTGTTCCACAGGTTCCATATCCATATTCTATCGTGTCTATCTCTTCTGACTGGAAATCTCCAGAATTTTCTCAAGCTGCTTTTGTGGCAGCCAACGCCACAATTGTTGGTTCTGTAACTATAGCAGCCAAAGCCAGTGTTTGGTATGGGGCTGTGGTAAGAGGTGATGTAGAACAGATTGAAATTGGCGAATGTACAAATATTCAAGACGGAGCAATTCTCCATTGTGATCCAGGTGTCCCCACAATCTTAGAAGATCATGTCACTATCGGCCATCGGGCGGTGGTACATTCTGCTCACATTGAACGTGGTAGTTTAATTGGTATCGGTGCAATCGTCTTGAACGGTGTGAGAGTCGGCACAGGCAGCATTATCGGCGCAGGTGCAGTAGTCACCAAAAACGTACCCCCCGGTTCTCTAGTGGTCGGACTCCCCAGTAAAGTAGTCCGTCAACTCACAGACACCGAAATCACCGAACTCATCGAACACGCCGAAAAATACCATCAATTAGCCCTTCTTCATGCTGCTAATAATGGGTAATTGGTAAAAATTCTTCCCAGACAACTGAACCAATGCCCAATGCCCAATGAATAACAACATTTAATTATTCTTTACAGAGAATCTGGGAAAAAATCCGCACTTTAGATAAAAATAAAAGTGAGAACTGTTGACAAAACTTAAAGTTTTTTAATTTACAGAGGGATTCTAGATATGGACGTTGATAATCGCGTAGTAATTGTTTTAGCCCCTATAGTGATTGCTGCTAGCTGGGCTGCTTTCAATATCGGCGCTGCTGCTATCAGACAAATACAAAACTTTTTGAGCAGAGAAGCTTAATTTGGTAATTGATAATTGATAATTGATAATTATTAATTACCAATTACCATGAAGGTAGATTCTCTACTCCAATCTTTTCAGCATTTCGGTGTGAATTTGGGGTTATCCCGCATTGTTGATTTATTAGCAAAGCTGGGAAATCCCCATCACCAAGTACCAATTATTCATGTTGCTGGTACTAATGGAAAAGGTTCTGTTTGTGCTTACCTGTCTGCGGTACTTACTGAGGCTGGTTATAAAACTGGACGCTACACATCACCCCATTTAATTAATTGGACAGAACGCATCTGTGTTAATGAACAGCCAATTGATAATGATGAACTGTATGAATTAATACAGAAAATTCAAGCAGCTATTAATCCCGAAGCGGAATCACCAACTCAATTTGAAGTTATTACTGCTGCGGCTTGGTTATATTTTGCCCAGCAACAAGTTGATATGGCTATCATTGAAGTAGGATTAGGCGGGCGTTTAGATGCTACTAATATTTGTGATCAGCCATTAGTAACGATTATTACTTCTATTAGTCGAGACCATTGGCAACAACTTGGCCCTACTGTAGCCCATATTGCCAGAGAAAAAGCGGGAATTATTAAACCAGGATGTCCGGTGGTAATGGGTTCATTGCCAGCAGATGCAGAAAAAGTAGTGCGATCGCGTATCCTAGAATTACAATGCCCGATTTTTACCCCTCAACCATCTCATCAAATTAACCCAAATTGGGCAGAATATCAAAAACTAAAAAGTTCCGAAACAATTAAATATCCCTTACCATTGCAGGGAGAAATTCAACTTCATAATTCAGCTTTAGCAATAGCAGCTTTGGAGATATTGCAAACACAGAATTGGCAAATTTCCGAACAAGCTATTATTGACGGAATGGGTAAAACCAAGTGGCCAGGAAGAATGCAATGGATAACTTGGAAAAACCATAAACTCCTCATTGACGGCGCACATAACCCAGCCTCAGCCACAGTTTTACGTCATTATGTAGATAGTCTCAATCCCAAAAATATAACTTGGGTAATGGGAATGTTAGCCACTAAAGATCATGGTGATATTTTTCAGGAACTCCTCAAACCAGGAGATAAAATATATTTAGTGCCAGTCCCCGATAGCAATTCAGCGGATTTAGAAGAGTTAGAAAATTTGGCAGCGTCAATTTGTCCAGACTTGAACTTTTGCAACACCTACCCAAATGTATTTTCAGCCCTTGACGCTGCCTTTAGCACCACAGATAATCAAGTCGTCTTATGTGGTTCTCTATATTTAATTGGTCATTTTTTGTCAGTAGTCAGTAGTCAGTAGTCAGTAGTCAGTTGTCAATTGTCAGTTGTCAATTGTCAGTTGTCAGTTGTCAATTACCAATTACCAATTACCAATTACCAATTACCAATTACCAATTACCAATTACCAATTACCAATTACCAATTACCAATTACCAATTACCAATTACCAATTACCAATTACCGATTATCCCATGCCTTCGCGGCATCCTCCACAGCTTTATCTACCGTTTTTTGTCCTAACATTGCCGCTTGTAAATTTTCGTAAATTGCTTTTTGCAAAACTTTAAAATCTTTAAGTTTGGGGGTTAATACCTCTGCTTGTTGTAATTGTGTAGCACTAATTACCCGTCCCTTTTCCGCTGTAGTAGCATTAGAGGGAATTTCCTTAAAGTAAGGATTAGACAATGCCTTAATTGTAGAAGGTAAGACATTAGCAGCTTTAGCAAAGGCTAATTGGTTTTCATCATTAGTAACAAATAAAGCGAATTTAACAGCTTCAACAGGATATTTACTATCACGAGGAATCACGATATTCATGACGGCAACATTTTTCTTGCCTGTATCACCTGTAATTTGTGGGGCAGTTGCGGAAGCTTGAGCAACCTTAGGGGCATTATTAGCAATGGTTTTGAGAAATTCAGGACCAGAAGCTAAAAAAGCTGTTTCTCCTGATTGGTATAAATCTATCGCATGACGATGACCTTGGGTTAAAGATTCTTTTGGCAATAAACCTTTTTTATACAAATCTACCCAATATTGAAAAGCGGCTTTTCCTTGAGGGGTATTAAACCCAGCTTTACCTTCAGTATTAACTAGGGTGACACCCATTTGTACCAAGGATTCCAGCACCTCGCCAGAGTCTTGGGGGACAAAGGTAGCAAAAAAAGCATACTTACCAGTTTTATCTTTAATTTGTTGCGCCATTTTCCCTAATTCTGCGTAAGTGGCAGGAGGTTTTGCAATACCCGCTTGTTTTAGCAAATCGGTGTTATAAATAGTTAGTCTCGTGGTTAAATACCAAGGAATCCCAAAACTCTTACCATTGAGGCTACTTGCTTGCCAAATATTTGGCAAATAGGTGGAACGGACTTGATTGGGAATTTTGGCATCTAAATCTAACCAAGCATTTTTTCCTGCTAATTGGGAAGCAAAGTCTGGATTAAGGTTAACAACATCTGGTGGCGTTTTTGCTGAGACTGCTGTTAAAATCTTGTTTTCCATTGCAGACCAAGGAACATCTACCCATTTAACTTTGATACTTGGGTTTTGTGATTCAAAGGTCGTAATTAGACTTTGAAAGTAGTTGGTAAATTGCGGTTGCAGTTGCATTGTCCAAAACTCAATTGTGGACATAACCGTTGTGGCAGGTTTGGGATTATTGACATTGCTTGTGCTACAACTAACAATCCAGCTAGTAAGTAAGCCTAGTAATGCCAAACAAACCAGTTGTTTAAATTTTTGCAATCGAATCATCGTAGTAGGTGGTAATATTTTGAAAATTAATCTGGGTAAAAAGAAGATGGAGCATTGTGGAGACTATAGGATATATCAATTTTGGTAATGGGTAATGGGTAATGGGTAATGGGTAATGGGTAATGGGTAATATTTTTCTTCCTCCTTCTTCGACTCCACAAGAGGGGCAACCACAGGGGGATTGCCCCTACGGTGACTTTAATATTTTTCTTTAGTAATCTAGCGGGTAAAACTGTGGTTAAAGCCTTCACTAGTTTTTTTGGTAAATCCAATAAGGGTATTGGTATTGAACTAGCACCAGAACGGGTGAACGTAGTACAACTACGTAAACAACGTCAAAACTTAAAAATCGAATCTTTGACAACAGTATCAGTACCCGAAGGTATCTTTACTGATGGTCAAATTACTGATTCGGTAGGGATGTCTGAAATTATTCAGCAAGCGATCGCCCAAAGCAAAATAAAAGCTACTCATGTTGCTACTTGTATACCAGGACGGGACTCCATTGTGCGATTGATTCCTGTGCCATCTGAATTAGATGAAGAGGAGTTACGGGACATGGTACTCAACCATGAAGCTTCTTTATATTTACCTTATGATCGGGAAGAAGCTGATGTTGACTATCAAAAACTTGGGTATTTTATAGACGAAGACGGCATTGAGAAAGTTCAGGTTTTGTTAGTTGCGACTCGTAAAGATGTCACACAAACCTATTTGAATACCTTTGAACAGGCAGGACTAACTGTTGATATCTTAGAAATAAATAGTTTTGCCCTCATTCGCACTATTCGTGATCAACTGCGGCTATTTGGACCAGAAGAAGCAGCGGTATTAGTTGATATTGAGTTTGATAGTACGGAAATTGCCATCATTATCAATGGTGTGCCACAATTTTCTCGAACAGTACCAATTGGAACTTATCAACTACAATCGGCACTGTCAAAGGCTATGAACTTACCCGCATCACGGGATATGGATATGTTAGAAAGTATGACTATTCCTGCAAATTCAGTTGATTCAGGCAATAGTGGGATAACTGGTAGTAATCCTGGTATGGCTTCGATGTTGAGAGTTCTGGGAGAATTAACCGATGAACTGCGGCGCTCTATTGATTTTTACCTCAATCAAAGTGAAAATCTGGAAGTCGCACAGATTCTGTTAGCAGGTCCAGGGGGAGGATTACTACAAATTGATGAGTTTTTTACTCAAAGATTGGGTTTACCAACTACCCAAATAGATCCGATTACTTCTTTATCTTTGGAGGTAGATGCCGAAAAATATCCGTTAATTAAACGTCCTGGGTTGGGTATTATCCTGGGTCTAGGAATGAGAGGGGTGTAATCCAATGTACAGTCTAGATATTAACTTTCTTAAAGACCGTCCAGAATATCAAAAGAAAACTGTAACAACGGTTCAGAGACCATCTATTAAACTAGGAAATTTCATCCCAGTTTATATCGGAGTGGCAGTAGGTTTAGTATTCCCAGGTTTGGTATTTATGGGTTTATCAATCCTGGAAGGAAAAACTACTGAATTAACACAGGAAATAGCAAAAATAGAGGAAGAAGGTAAGAGTTTAGATAGCAGAATAGCCAACATTAATAAAATTAAAGCGGAAACAGCCGGTATTAATAGCCAAACAAAGGCTTTAGTAACAGTGTTTGATCAAATACGTCCCTGGTCAGCAATGTTACAGGATTTGCGCGATCGCATTCCTGGCAAAGTTCAAATTGAAACTATTAAGCAAATTGCTGCTCTTCCTCCTGGTAAAACTCCTGTACCTGCAACCCCTAATGCTGCAACCCCTAGTAATACTGCTGGATTTTTAGAAATTTCTGGTTTTGCTATTTCCTATGCTTTAGTAAACGATTTTGCTCTCAGTCTAGGCCAATCTAGATTTTTCAATAAGGAGGACACCAAAATTATCACAGCAGAATTAGTGGACGCACCAGCTATTACAGGTTTTCTTCCCCCAAAAGCTGATAAATCTGATGTAAAAATTAAGCCTATTCAAGTAGTTAAATACACTATTAAAACAGGTTTAAGTATTGTGCCAGCATCTGATTTAATTCAAGAGTTAGAGAAAAAAGGCACAGTTGGACTAGTAGATAGACTTCGTAATATCAAAAAAGTAGGAGTCATTGCCCAATGACATATAGTGATGATTTAAATTTTTCCAACAAAGGTACAGAGATTCAAGATTCTGGTCCTGCTGTTTTTGGTATCACCTTAACACCAACTATTATTGGTGGTATAGTCGGCTTTTTAGGTGTAGCAGGTGCAGGTTATATGCTATTTAGCATGGCTATGCCCGCTTGGGACAACTATCAACAACTACAAACAAAACGTGATCAACTGCAAACAGAAGTTAATCAAAAGAAAACCCAAGCCCAACAAATCGGTAAAGTAGAAGCAGATTTAGCCACATCTAAACAACAACAAAAACAAGTTTTAGCTTTATTTGCAGATGAAAAAAGTTTGGATACCTTATTACTAGATACCAGTCGGTTAATAGATTCTAGTAATGCTAAAGCTTTTGGTAATGCTATTAGAGCTAAAATGAAAAGATTTGTTCCTGCTTCTGAAAAACCTGTTCTTATAGACGATGGCAGTTTTGGAATAGAAGTTAACAATAAACTCAAACGCAGTATTGTCAATATAGACATTGAGGGAGACTTTGAACAAACCCAATCAATTATGCGGAACATTGAGAGATTACAACCGTTATTGTTAGTTAAAAACTTTAACTCCCAATTGTCTGCACCAGAGATGTCAGACGATAAAGATAACCCCGTGCAAATTGGTATCGGTAAACTGACAACAACTTTTGCACTAGAAGCTTTAATGCCACTAACTTCTGAAGAATCAACAAACTTAGCAGCCGCAGCCGCACCACCGAAAAAATAAGCACATTTAAGGTGGTTAATAGTATATTTACATACAAGGAGGTTATACGAAAATTCCAGAGAATGACTGAACATATAGACAATCAAAAACCGCAAAATTTAAAATTAGCGGTTAAAAAATAGAAATAGATGACAATTTAGACTTTTATTTTATGTGAGGAATGAACTGTGAAACAGTTTCATAATAATGTTTTCGTTTCAAGTGCAGCAGCTTGCGTACTCTTAGCAGCTCAACCAGTTTTAGCACAACTAACACAAGTTACTGATGTTAAACTCAATCCTATTCCGGGAGGAATTAGTGTTATTTTAAAAACTGCTGTTGGAGATCGTCCCCAAGTATTCACGACTAAAAAAGACAAATCTTTAGTTGCGGATGTGATTAATGCTCAACTGCGTTTACCCAAGGGTGATAATTTCCGTCAAGAAAACCCAGCCCCGGGAATCGCATCTATTGAAGTTAAACAGTTAGATACTAATAGCATTCGGGTGACAGTTATAGGTATTGATGATGTACCTAGCAGTCAGCCCCTAATGAGAAAGGATAATAATATTACCCTGGGCTTTACCACCACCACAAATTCAACAGCAGCAAACACCACTAAGCCTACAGAAAAAGTATTAGCAGCATCAGCTACAACTAAGCCTACGGAAAAAGGATCAGCAACACCAGCCACTACTAACTCTACGGAAAAAGTATTCGTAGCACCAGCTACAACATCTGAATATAAACCAGATGAACCAGGTAAACGGACAGATGTACTAGTACCTAATCCTCAAGTCACCATTGACGGTAAAATTGCCCAATCCGCAGGGCCAAATCAACCTTATAACCAAGCTCCTCCTTTCTTACCTAGAGCCGTCGCGCCACCAGTAGGAGATATTACTCAATCGAATATTGATACATCTCCTACTACTATTGATTTAGGCACTCAGGAACGAGTTCCCCGCTTAGTATTACGTGATGCACCTGTGAGAGAGGTTTTATCACTGTTGGCAAGAGCCGCTAATTTGAACGTAGTTTATATCGGTGGTGAAGCAGAAAAATCACCAGGTGCAGCTGGTGGTGCGGAAAGTGCAACTAAGACATCTCAAACAATTTCTCTAGATATAGAAAACGAACCTGTGCAAGATGTGTTTAATTACGTCTTGCGTTTGAGTAGTTTAGAAGCAAACCGCACCGGACGCACTATTTTTGTAGGAACTAAATTACCTAACTCCACTCGTGATACTGTGATGCGGAGTTTACGACTGAATCAAGTTAATGTGGGAGTAGCATTAAACTTTTTGGTGGCTTTAGGTGCAGAAAGTGCAGTTAGCCGGGAACGACTTGTTACAAGTGTCAATGCTGTAACTGTTGGTGCTGGTGTAGCTCCCGTGAGTACCCAAACTCAAACTACCACAGAGACAAAAGTTGAAACTCAACGGATTGAATATAAAGACTCCACACCTTTACTAAGAGGGTTACAAGCTTCAGGAGATGAGCGTACCAATTCTGTCACATTAATTGGTAATCCAAAGATGGTGGAGATGGCAGTATCTCA
>JANMEE010000160.1:0-21506 GCA_031376645.1 Dolichospermum sp. OTE_75_concoct_329_sub
AAAGAGAAATTATGCCCAATGGACGGCTTACGGTGATAGCAAACTTGCTAATCTTTATTTTACCTACGAACTCGACCGGAAACTAAAAGAGCAGGGGATCAACACCCTTGTAACTGCCTCACATCCAGGGTGGACTGCAACTAAATTGCAGAGAACTGCGGGTGACGTTATGAAATATCTCAATGGTATCTTTGCTCAAGATATTACGATAGGTGCATTACCGACTCTGCGGGCGGCAATTGAAGAAGGTTTGAAAGGGGCAGAATATTTTGGTCCCAATGGGTTTATGGAGATAGGTGGCTATCCAGTCCAGGTGGAATCAAACGATTTATCCAAAGATCGAGCGATCGCTCAAAAACTATGGGAACTATCGGAAAACCTCACCGGCGTGAAATTTGAATTTAATAAACAGGTATAAAGTCCGGGAAAATAAGCGGTGTCTGGTAAAATCTACCGGACATTTTATTTTTGAGGACATGATTGAGATATTGAGAGCGAAACATTCCAAGGGAATCGCCTAATTTCCCAAATCAGATTTCCAGATTCTCTTGGGAAGCGTGCCAAAACCTAGCAATACTAATTTGCTTTTTATCCTCTTCAATTCTGTAAACAATCCTATATGGCTTGAGAGTAAGTTGACGAATACACGGATCATTAAACTCAGGTACTTTCTGACCTTTCATCGGAAACTGACTCAACTCTTTGGTCTTTTTCAGTAACTTTTGACCCAAATTCTTTGCCACTTCAGGATTATACAGTGCAATATACCTAACAATATCTTCTAAATCAGTAACAGCCCTGGGAGCAAGAATTATACAGTAGTCCATGATTCAATCATCTGCTCCACTGATTCAATTGATACTCCTTCCCCTTGGTCAATCTCATTTAATCCTTCTTGAACTGCTAAAATGAACTCAATTTCTTGAATTATGTTACGAATTGAGACATCTGCTGGCAGACGTTTTACAAGTTCTAGGACAGTTTCTTTGTCGCTCATAATAGGTTACGATCTTGTTCTGTGGTTATTTATTATTTTAATCTAAATGTAGAGTTTAGGGATACCGAATCACTTGTCGGGGTTTGGGAAAGTGCGATTACTAGGTCACGCTTTGGGATCGCTCAGTTTTTATGATATGTCTAGAGTAATAGCTCCAACTTTACCAGTTCTGACAAGATTTTTAAGTTTATCTAATTCCATTAGTTCCATATAGGCAAAATATTGATAGATGACATGAACACAAAATTACTATACTATGTTTCACAATCTTACTGCGGATTCATTCTAATCAAATCCGTCAAAATACTATCCAAACTACCATTAACTTGAATCCGATCAATCTTCTCCGCAATTCGTTCTAAAACCTCCAATTCCTTCAATCTTAATGCTACAGGATTATCTTCCATTACCTTAGCAGTATTCAACATACTCCTAGTAGCAGCAGTCTCTTCTCTCCGTCTAACTACATTTGCTTGAGCAGCTTTTTCCGCTTCCACAACCTTACTTAAAATCGCCTTAATTTCCCCAGGTAAAATAATATCTTTTACCCCTACAGAATCTACTTCAATGCCATATTCTGAGGCTTTTTGCCGAATATATTCAGAAATACTTCGATCAATTGCGCCTTTATCTTCCAATAAAGCATCTAATGTTCTTTCTCCCACAGCACCACGCAAAGCAAATTGCAATTCTTTGTACAAGAAACCAGTAATATCTGATAAACCATTTTTGGCTTTTAATATGTCTTGAATACGAAAACCTGCCGTTAAATTTAACCGCAATGGAACTTTATCTTTAGAGAGAATTTCCTGACCAGAAACTTCTAGATTTTGCAGTCTTAAATCAATAATTTCTGTATTAAATGATCTGCCAAATATCCACCAAGCATTTGATCCTGGAGATAATTGAGTTTGAAATTCCTGATTAATATATAATAGTCCGATATGTTGGGGAGGAACTTGGCAAATATGTAAATAATTCCGATTCAGTGCTTTTACTTCTGCTGTTCCTTCAACCAATTCAGAAATTAACGCAGGTGGCAATTTTGCATCTAGGCTAATATCAATAACTTCCACTTCTACACCTTGCCAAAATAGTTTGCGGCTTGTAGGTGGTAAAATAGAAATTACTTTTCCCCGATAACGGACAATGGCAACTTGTGAATTTAGTAATTGCACACTTTCACAATAAGCTGTGACAAAATCTGGATGTTTTTCAATTAATATATCTTCTAAAGGAAAATCTGGATTAGGGACA
Organism: Dolichospermum sp. OTE_75_concoct_329_sub; assembly: GCA_031376645.1. Taxonomy (GTDB): domain Bacteria; phylum Cyanobacteriota; class Cyanobacteriia; order Cyanobacteriales; family Nostocaceae; genus Dolichospermum. The sequence goes on from JANMEE010000160.1 coordinate 2,255, forward strand.
ATTCTACTAATACTCCGAACTGTTACATCTTTGTTTATTGACCAAAAAGCATATTCTCCTGGTTCTAAAGGTCGAATAAAATTATTTTGTAAATATAGTAACCCAATTTCATATTCAAAAATCTGGAATTTCTTCAGTCCGTTTAATAAAACTAAATGTAATTGCTGAACAAAGGAATTAGGTAATTGCCAATTTTCTTCTAAGTTGAAAATATGAGATTCCAATTCTACAAAACCACGCCAAAAAGCTCGTAACTGATTTGGTGAGATGCTCATCCAATTTTGACCTAAACGAACTAAAGCTACTTCATTAAATGTAGTTTTAACAATTAGTAAATATTGTTCTAGTTCTGTTCCATGATTTCGCAATAATAATTCTAGGTTTTCAATTTCTGCTTCTGGTTCATTGAGATCATAAGTTTTAAGTTGCCAATGACGACCAAAGTATGTATATTCACCAGGCTGTAAAACTTTTGTAAAGTCGCTGCGGTGATATAAAATGCCGATTTCGTTAGGTTTTATATAAAAGTTTTTCCACATAACAGTATTTTTGAGGATATTTTTTACTAATTTTGAGATTGGTTCTAACTTTTTGTAATATACCATGATACAAGATTTTTGAAACTCTGCAAATGCAAGTAAGTGTTACAGTTAATAGGTGGACAAAAGCTACTCGAAAACTGGATGAAGATAGATGTAGTTTTAACTAAGCTGCACTGTAGCAACTCTGATAACAAACAAATATCAAATATACCGTTCATTTTGCTGTTAGCAAGTTGAAGGATATACTCAAGTTAGGGAAAAATGCAGGTGCGCGAACTCATTAACTGTTGTTTGCAAACATCACTCTTGCGAGTAATGAATACAAGCAAAATACTTGCACCGCAGAGTCATTGACGATAACGGATTTGAACCGGAGGATTTCTCCTTTACCATTGGCTACTTCCCACAAGTAGTGTCCTTTAACCCGGACAGGGCTGTTTGAAGTACAGGATTTGAACCTGTTACAGGTTGATTATGAGTCAACTGCTCTACCAAGTGAGCTAACTTCCGGGAGTTTGATACAGGATTTGAACCTGCGACGCATTGATCACTTAAGTGTCAATTGCTGCTCTACCAGACTGAGCTAATCAAACAATAGAATAGTTTGGGGGACTCGGCGGTATACGCTCATACTAGAGTTTGGCGCACCAGTTAGGTATATAGAATCTAAACTATAGCTTTGTGACTTTTTACTATTCCGTTTTTAATGTAGCATATTTTGTAATTTCCAGATCCCCGACTTCTTGAAGAAGTCGGGGATCTGATTTATTTTTGACTATATGTTATAGTGATATTACATTATTTTTTTGTGTTTATGATACAAGTTTATAGATCATGTTGGCTAACAATGTTTTTAGTAATTGCATCTTCTGTAATTAGTGATGTGGCATTATCAGAAAATGCACCGATAATTTCTATTAAGCATAATGATTATATTATTAAAGGTTCTACAGCAGCAGAATTGCGACAACAAATGAATAAATTAGGTACTGTAGAAAAAAGTACGGGTAAACATTTTGATGCTTATACTGGATGGAATGTTAGTACAAATTATGGCTATAAATCATCAGGAAATCAATGTAAGATTTATATGACAACTGTTAAAGTAGATGTGATTTTTACTATGCCTCGATGGAATGCTCCTGCTAATAGTTCATCAGAATTAAAGAAGCGTTGGAATCGCTATATTTACTTTTTGCAAACTCATGAAAATGGTCATAAAGATAATGCTTTAGGTGCAGGAAGGGATATTTTTAAAATGCTCAATGCTATAGTTGCGCCAAAATGTGATCAAATAAATGGAATAGCTAACCAAAGGACTCAAACTATTCTCAAGCAATACAATCAGCAGGATATTCAGTATGATCTGCGGACTCAACATGGTCGGACTCAGGGGGCTGTTTTTCCGTAAGTTGATATTTATCTTGATCTGACTTATTAATCAGACATAATAATTGCCGCTAATCTTTCCTCAACTTCTTGAATATAATCTGTCAAACCTGTATTAACTCCTCTTTCTCGTAGATTTTTTAAACTTGTCTCTTCCCAACATAGCTTTTCCCGTTCCATATCATTTTCTGTTAGTTGTTCAACTACTACCTTTACATTTCTGATTCGTTCAGGTTCTTTCTCTGAAGTAGCACGTAATCGGTGAGACTCTATACAAGGATCAAAACTCAATTTATTTTTGATTTCTTCTAGAATTTGTTCCTCTTGTTGATTAAATGGAATAAAGCCATTTAAAACCCATGCTTCACGTTTTGGATCAGCCGCACCAATTATGATTTCTAATTTCGGCGTTTTATTAATATGTTCTGAACGTGCTTGCTCAATTCCTTTTTTACGTTCCGGTTGATTATCTAAATCACGGATAAATATAACAGCTTTAATATGTCTTGTTCTTTGCAGAAAACGTACCAAATTAAGAATTTTAATAGATGCTGCACCATCAGCTTTTAAAGATACACCGTTACTATGACCTAGAAATCTAGAAGGTTTATATTTTATTTGTGATTTTGCATCATCAATGATTTTGATAATGTCTCTCCAGCAAGAAAATTCTGTCCCTGACTCTAAACCAGTCCACTGAAAACAATGTTGCAGAATATCATCATCTAACCAATCGAATTTTTCCTTTAAAACTCGCTCGGCTAATTTAGTCGCTGTTCTAGAATCTGCACTACTTTCAACTATGACAATAAACTCAATCACTGACTTCTCCTTCTACCACCCAATCTTCCCCTTCAGCATCCCAAAATTCACCTGTTGTTAAGGTTTCTTTTGCCCATTCTACATCAGGATGTTCATCCAAACGTTTGGCAATTGTGAATCCTGATTTACTGTTATTTAATATATGAACTTGAGAAGGAGCAAGTGCATCAATAATATAAGGAGAATGAGTAGAAAAAATAATTTGCAAGTTGGGATTTTCGGCAATGATTTCTTTAAAAACAGTCATTAACTCACGTTGTGCTTGAGGATGAAGTCCCTGTTCCACATCATCTAATAAAACTAAATTAGGTTGATTAGGATTCATTAGTACAGTTAATAATCCTAACGTTAACATTGTTCCTTCGCTAATTGCATGGGCTGGAATACGTTCACCTGTATTCATATCTAATATAACTTCTTGACCTGTCATTTCCTGAGTTTCTTCATAGGGAAAAGTCTTCCCATCAATTTCGATTAACCGGTTGCGAATGACTGGAACTTTTGCTCGCTTGATGCCAACTTTACGGATATTTGGAACAATTCGACTCAGCTTTTCTTCTATTAGTTGAAATTTATCTGGAGATTCATCACGCAGAAAATCTAAGGTTGGTGCTAATAATGAACCATCAAATTCAACTCTCGGTGTAATTTCTTCACTGTAAGCTGCTTTGGCAAGGGTGCTGGCAATTAATTTTAAATAGACAGTATTTTTTAAAGATTGAGGAATTTTGGATATATCTCTAAAACGTGGATCTTGATCCCAATTATATTGATGTCCATCTATACTTAATATTATACTTGAATTGTAATTATAAGTTTTCTCTTCTTCAGTACTGTAGGAAAAATTCCAATTTCTTCTAATATTATTGTGCCAATAACCACTCGCAGTTATAGACATCTTTTTTTCACCCATTGTTGTAATAAATTGAGGTAAATTTTCATTTTTAAATATTTGTGTAGATGATGAATAAGTAAGCATAGACAGACTATGTAAAGCCTGTAAAACAGATGTTTTGCCAGCACTATTTTTTCCTACAATTCCATGTAAGCAGGAATTATCAAAATTGAGTTCTGTAGATTTATGGCTTTTGAAATTATGAAGTATTAGTTTTTCTAGCATATTCTTATCTCTATTTTGTCATCATTCTTGCGGATCATCGTCAGGAGGATGTAGACCGCTTTCAACCCATCGTTGTCGAGATTTCTGAATGAATTTCTCTCCACGACGTTCATCGTTTAGATCAAGACGTTCGCAGGTTGCACGTCCCGTAGGAGTATTACCAATAATACATAAGCCGTCAGATTTCCAGATGAAGTGTTCAGACCAGATTTGCTGACGGGGATTAAACAAGGGAGTTTCTTTTCCTGTATCAGGATCAATACCCGTAGTGAAGTTGTAGCGTCTTTCGTTGCAACGACGACAGGCTAGAGCAAGATTATCAAAATTATCCGTACCTCCCAGAGATTGAGGTTGCAAATGGTCAATGGAAAGAGGGGCTGTGCTGAGAAGTTCAGGGTAGTGACAGTATTCGCAGCGACATTGAGCGCGTTGTCTGACCTGCTGATAAAGAGTTTTAGGAATGGGCATGGTCTTGAGCAGCAACAGCAGCGTTAATATAACTGAAGATGTCGTCAAGTTCCCCTATTGCCTCTAGTTCTATTGCTTCCTCTGGGGTGAGGGTATCTAATTTGTTTTTATCAAGCAGTTCTTGCATCCGTTCACCTAGTTTATCGGTAAATTTGAATAGCATGAGGTTTTTGATATGCTTGATGCAGATTCCTTCAGGTAGGAATTGGGAGGGCTTAACCAGTGTAGTTGTCATTGGTGGATTATCTTGAGTTTTCTTGATTTTATCATTGGATATTTAGGTGCGATCGCTTTTTGGGATTTGGAAGAGTGCGAGTACCCATTGTGATCATAGTTGACGATAATGAATAATATATATTATTCTTAGTATATCCTGACTGTACTATAGTGAAACCCTACCAATTTAGAAAAATCAAGGAATTAATGACAAGATTAAGAGTGCCTAAAGGACAAGTTTTTTTAAAAAGAGAAGAAAAAATTTTGAGAACCCTGAAAGACTTAGATACAAACCATTTTGATTCAGACTTTATCCTGAAGTTTAAGGAGTTATACCCAGATGATTGGCAGAAAATCGTCGCTCGCTACGAAGCCCACGAAAGACTTACTCCCAAAGGTAAAAGCCATCCAATGCCCCTACCAGAAAAATATTTGCTGAATATCTCTAGAAAGCTCAGAACAGTCCACGCGCAAGGTGAAAACTTAGGTTCGTCGCTGAAAGAATCAGACGATAAAGCCTAACTAGTCGTTTACTTAATAAACTTGAATAAGTTATGAATATTTCAGTTTGTAGTTTGGGTTGAAGAACGAAACCCAACATTAACTTATCTATTCCCAATCTTCATATTTCAAACCATCAATACGGCTAAATTCGCGGGTATTGTGAGTAATGAGTGTGAGATCATTTGCCAACGTAATTGCCGCAATTAACAAATCATTAGGTCCAATGGGAGTACCCAAAGAATCAAGATGAGCGCGAATTTCTCCAGCCATTTTTGCTGCTTTACGATCTAGTAGTAAATCGGCAAATTCAGCCAATAAATTTTCTAAATGAGATAAGTTTCTATTAGTATTTACACTTTTGTAAGCTCCGTAATACAATTCACTATACACAACTGTACAAATATAAATTTCTTTAACAGGAACTGATAAAAGCCGTTGGGTAACAGGTGAATTTTTTGAATTGAGAATTTGAATACAGGCATTTGTATCTAAGAGATAGGCCATTGAATTTCCTCCCGTTCTTCAAAAGGAAGCTGTTCTGGACGTTCAATTGCTTCACCTTCCCAACTACCTATCACTTCTTCCAAAAACCTACGAGAATATCCTAATTCTTCCGGCGTTTTAGTTGCAGATTGTAATGATTTTTCTGCGATACGTTGAAATACAATTACTATTTCTAATTCTTCATTAGCAAATTCATCAGGAAGTTCGATTTTTAGAATTTTATCATCACCAATGTGTGTTTTAATTTTCATACTTTCCATAGACTGATCTCCTGGTTGATTATGTTATCATTTAACTAAATATATTTTAACAATTTTTTGCCTAAAACGAGGTAGTTGATAGGAGAAGTATCGGAAACAATAATCATTTATTACCTAACAGATTACTAATTGCTTGGACATCTTCTTCTAAATCTTCTTCAGTATAGGATAAGTAAGCTTTTTGATCTTTGAGAAATTGATATGTTTCCCATCGAGAAGAAAAATTTAACATTTTGTGAACTTCTCCCGCTCCAATCAGACCTTGACGATAATTATCAGCTACAATAAGCTCCAATACCTTTTGAGAAATTTGACTCGGTTGTAGTTGTAATTGATTGGCAATATTGTCCGGGAGTTCAATCATGGTTTATATTTCTTGATAAATTTGAAACTATATTTATATTTCATCAGCATAAGCACTCAAAAACATCAACTGATTTATCATGTCTTCTGCTGACTTATCTGCCATTAAATTGAGAACTCTTCGCATTTGTTCACCAATAGAATAATCCTGAGATGAAATTATAATTCCTGCATGACTTCGTTTTTCTTCGATGTAAATACTGTGTAACTGGCAAAAGTCACCAACATTAAATGTGTAGAAAACTCTTTGCAGTTTAGTCGCTAAAATCAGTTATTCCTTATCACTAGAACTGATAGTTTCAACCTCAGTAACAGTAATAACATCTACACCCCTAGCTCTCAAGGCTTTAATAAATCTTTGATCCATTGAATCTTCATCAATGAATAATCTAATTGAACTCATATTGCTTACCCCATTTCTGTTGCTAACCGTTGATAATTAGCTTTTTCAGCAGCAATATAACCCTCAATTTCTTCTCGATTAGCATGATAATAAGTTAATGCAGCATAAACTTGAACAAGAGTTACATTCCCCATGCGTTCAATAATTTCTTCCGCATTTAATCCCATTTTGTACCAAGCTGTAATGCGTTGCACAGAAACTCTAGTACCAGCAATCCGAGGACGACCCCCTAAAGTATCTGATGATTTAATAATAAGTGTCCCAATATCAGTAGCTTGCATAAAGATTTTGATTATTGTTGACAACCTGATTATACCACATCACACAAAAATCATATTCTTGATTAACCAAACTTAACTCCGTTTATAAACCACCTCCATTCTCAACTTCTCCATCTCAATTTTCAACCTTTCATTCTCCATCTTCAAAACCAAATTCTCATCCTTAATTACCTCAACTTCATTCCGCTTACTCAAAGCCTGATTTATTGCCAACTTCCGCATATCTAAAGAAAACCACCGTTGATAAGTTTTCGTATGAATCTGCACACTATGACCTAAATTATCCGCAGCAGCTTTAATAGGAATCCCTAAAATATGCGCTCGAATTGCCCAACCATGACGTAAATCATAGGGTTTAAAATCCAAACCGATTTTTCTAAACCACCAACTCACCCTTTGAATTAAAGCCGTGATTTCTGCATGATTATTTTGGTCTTTTTTACTAATTGCTATTCCCAACATTTCTAAATACTTCGGATTTCTTAAATCAAATTCATCAATCCATTCCTTATATAAAGGTAAAGCTTCCCTTTCACCAGTTTTGCAATCTTTATCAACCTTCCAAGTTAAATCTATATTTTCATCACTCAACCACCAATCAATATGAGGATTAACAAAAAGTTCCCTAGGACGTAAACCAAAAACAGCCAACATTCCATAAGTCCAACGCCAAAGTTGCCAACTATCTTTGACATCTTGATTAACTTGTTTACCTCGATTATTCAGATATTCATCAAATTTGTAAAATCCTGTAACTATGTCCTTATCTGTAGGAACATTTCGAGAATTACTTTCAGGAACTTTAGAATAATTAGTTAAATTAATCTCAATTTTAAAAAGTTGGCAAAATACGGAAATAGCCCTAACAGCATTATATTTAGCCCATTCCTTATCTATTTTATCAATAGCATTAATCAAAACTTCCCCAATTGCCAAATCATCAGCATTGGTATAACGCTTAATTCGGGTAAAATAATAAAAGAAAGTATGTTCACTTTTAGTGGTGCGTTTATGAGTTTTAAAATATTCATCCTCAAACCTTGCCAATAACTCACCAATAGTTACTAAATCCTGTTTAACTGCCTCATTTCCTAAATATTTCTCATTCCAAACAAAACTTTTTCTAGCAATTAACTTACCTAACTCATAAGCCTCCTCCTCAGCCGTTTTTAATCCCTGTAAATTTGCAGGAATATTCAAGCTGAGATTATATTGTTTTTTACCTATCTGCTTTATGTCTGCATCTCCGGGTTTAATGGGTAAGGTTGCCCGTAATTGCAGACATCCATTGGATTCTCGAATTGTTACCCGCGTCTTTGCAGATTTCAAACGCAGATTTACTTGCTGTATTTCCTGTACTAAGTTTGTTTGCATTGTGGGTTTCTGTGGCGATCGCTATTCGCTAAAAATAAACAAGAAAAAGTAAAATTCAAAACCAATTTTCTTGATTTTGAATCTTGAATTGTTTATTAGAATATACTTAAACCCAAAATAAATATGTTAATTGCGAACAACAAAATCCCCGACTTCTTCAAGAAGTCGGGGATCTAAACATCTAAACAATATCACAAATTATGAATTTGACTGGCATTAATTACATCTTCGACTGTAATATTTAATTCAGTAAAGGTAGGAGAAATAATTTTATCTGTTCCTGTAAATGCTTTTACTTGATATTTACCATCAACTAATTCATAAACAAACACAGTTGGTAATTTGGGATTTCCTAAATAACTCCGAGAAGCTATAGCTAAATAATCCACTATCCAATATTCTTTAATTCCCAAATTTTTATATTCTTCTAATTTATCAATATAGTCATCTTCCCAATTCGTTGATGTTACTTCTACTGCTAATTGAATTGGTTCAATTAAAGCACCATAAGCGGTAACATTAGAGTTCCATGAAGACGCGCTAACTACACTAACATCAGGATTTCTTCCTCTCTGCTCTCCTCTATTAGTAACTGTTCTAATCACTATATCTTTATCTACAATATAATCAAATTCTAGACGTTCACTTTCTCTATCAAAAGATTTCACTAAATATCTGGCTACATTTTTGTGCGCTCTAATTGCTTCCACTTGAATAATTTCTCCATTTACTAATTCATAAATACCATCGTCAGGACGTTGTTGAAGGAATTGTCCAAAGTCCATTTTTGTCAAGGTTGTGATGGTCATAATGTCCTCACTAAGCTATTCTAAAATATTATTATAGCATTTGTTCGATATGCTTTTTCAATTCTCTCTCAAAATAACAAGCGATCACTAGGTCGTGCTTCGCTATTGCTAATAAACTACTCCAACCAATTTTCTAACATTAAATCTTCAACTCTTAACATATCTGAATCATCAGAAACTAGAACTAAATCATGATAAATTGCTGTACTTGCAATTAAAATATCAGGTAATTGTATTGGTGTTCCTTTTTTCTTAAATCAGCATAAATCCTAGAAGCAATATTAATGATTTTTATTTGATCTAAAAATAAAACTTTAAGATCATTTTGGCACAATTTTTCTAGTATAGCCAACTTATTTTGAGAATTAATTGCTAATAAACCTCCTTCACTTTCAAAATAAGTAATACAACTAATAAATAATTCCTCATCTGTCAATTTTATATCTCTAGTTTTATCAAGCACTTTTTAATTTTTTTTTGATCAAAGCCGTTAAGATGTTGGTATCTAATAAATATCCCATTATGATTGATTTCTGATAGTTTTAACTGTTGTTTCATAATTTGCTATTTCTTGAGCAGTTAAATCATCAAATAAATGCGATAATACTTCTATTCCTAAAACCCGTCTGATCTTAGTTGTTAAATTTTCATCGCTAATTCCTTCTAATTCTTTTACAGAATAATTTCTCAACAAAATCTTAACCATTTCCTCAATCATATCCTCCTGTTCTAAATTTACTAACAAATCATCAGTAGTCAGAAAATTCTCAATAATAGGTGCTACTCTATTAATCAGGTTTTTTTTGATTTGGATTTCTCCCAAATTAATATTAATATTAATCATTATTTTCTCCTTGTGTATATTTTAATTTTACCTTAAACACCAACTTTAATCAACTCACACTCTAATCATAAACTTTAAAACATTTAATAGTAGTTTTGTAAACTCTACACTCTGCATATTAGAAAATATTACCAATTATTTTAAGATTTTAAGATTGGGTTAGGTTGAGTAACAACCAAACCTACTTTTAGAGTTATTTTTGATTAAATAGTATCTGGATCAATATTTAACTCCCTCAATTTTGCTGCTAAACGTTTGGATTTTTCGGATTCAATTGTTGCTTTTGCGGCTTCAAGAGCGGCTCTTTTAGATTCAATCTCTGCCCTTTTAGCTTCAATCTCTGCTCTTTTCGCTTCCATTTCTGCCCTTTCCGCTTCCATTTCCGCACTTTCTTCAGGTGTAGGAATTAAATTTCCATCTAGTGTAAAATATCTTAATAAACCATCTTCAATTCCTAAATATAAACCTATTTCTTGACTCCATAAATATCCTTTTTCATTAGGTTCTACTGGTTGATATTTTCCATGTATTAAATAAAAACCTACAAATTCTAAGGTATAAGGATCAAACCAAAAATATTCAGGTGTGCGGAAAGTATCTTGATAAAGAATTTTTTTAGTTTCTCTGTCAGTTTTAGCTGTAGTTGGTGAGAGAATTTCTACAATGAGGTTAGGATATTTACCATTTTCTTCCCACACTACCCAACTTTTTCTAATTTTGCGCTCTGTTTGTAAAACTACAAAAAAATCTGGACCTCTCACGTCTTCTGATTTTTTTTGATGGGGACTATAATAAATACTTAAATTTCCTACAGCATAAAAATCTGTTCTCTCTTTCCATAACCATTTGAGAGATTTTATTAAGAGCATGATTTGTTCAAGATGCAGTTCTGTTTCCACTTGAGGTTCATCACTATATAGGTCACTGGGTGGGAAAATGATATCTTCTGATATATCTTCCAATATGTGGGATGGTGATTCTAGGGCTTGAGTAATCATCATGATATGATACCAAGTAGTTATTCGTTTATTGTAGCACTTGTCAGAAATGGCTAACGCCACGCTTCGCTATCAGGATGTCCAGGATTTGAGGATTTACTCCGATTTTACTATCACCAATGTTAAGAATTAATAACATGATCAGAGTTATAAAAAATCACTGCACTTAACGTATGCTAAAATTCTTTCATTATTTAAAATATTTGCTAGTAACATCTACTTTTCTACTAGGCTCTTAACAGCAATCCTATGAATCTATCTAGTGCTGAGTTAAAAAAATTAGTAAATGCCATTATTAGTGCTTATCCCACACAAGAGGATTTAGCAATGATGGTTCAGTTTGAATTAGGAGAAAATTTAGAGGCGATCGCTGGTGGTGGCAATCTCACTCAATTAGTGTTTAATTTAGTAACAAAATGGTCAATTCCTAGAGGCAAAATCTCACCTCTAATTATAGCAGCCTATGAAACTAATCCTGGTAATCCAGAACTCAAACAATTTTATGAGTCTATGGTTATCAAAAAACAGTTTATTGTGGATTCTACCATCAAAAAACCAGATTTTGGACCCGATATTAATTGGTGTGGGGAAGCCGATGAAATTCAACTCCAAAGTTTTTTAAAGCCTGAGCCTGATTATTGGGATGTAGGATTTTTAAAACGAGCGATCGCACAATCATCTTCAGTCTGTCGTATTGAAATTACCTCTCGTAACATTATGGCAACAGGGGTTTTAATTACTGCAAATAAAGTTTTAACTAATTATCATGTTTTAAAATATAGAGATGAAGACAACTTAGAAAATAATGCTTTAAATGCCATCTTAAAGTTTGGCTGTTTGACTTCAAATAATGGAATAGAAACCGAATGTAAATCTTTTCAATTAGATAGACAAACCCCAATTTTATGCTTTAGTAAAACAGAAGATTTAGATTATGTTTTATTACAAGTGGAGGAAAAAATCACTCAAGCAACAGATATTAAACCTGCTCGTTGGGATAGTGATAAATTACCTATTGAAAAAATGGGAATTAGTGTCCTACAACATCCTGAAGGAGATTCAATGAAATTATCAATTAGTCAAGATGGTATTACAGGAGTTTATCAAAATAGCGGTTTAGTTCAATATGTGAATAAAACGGCTGTAGGATCAAGTGGTTCACCTTGTTTTGATGAAAATTGGTATTTAGTAGCATTACATCATGCCCAAAAAGCGAAAACTTTTGGCTCAATTAGAGAGGGCATTTTATTTGCTGCTATTTATCAAGAAATTAAACAGTTTTTAAATTAATTTAAGGAGTTACTATGGGACGCAGAATTATTATCAGTCAACTAGAAGCTAAGAGCGAAGAAGCAAAATTAGACGGCTACTTTGATAAGTTAATTAAATATATTCCTACTGAAATTGTCGGTGGTTGGGTTGCAATTACAGGACTAATTAAAGGTGCTAGTAATATACCCACAAATACTACACTATGGATTTTATTTATTATCTTTACCGCATTGACGGCTCTTTATATTCTCAAGCAAACTTTTGAACCAAAAAAGCCCTTAGCAATTAAACAAACGAGCATTTCTACCATTGCTTTTATTGTTTGGGTATTTGCTTTAGGAGAACCTTTTAATACTTTGAGTTTTTACAACCCTGTTTATGGATCAATTTTGTTGATTGTGTATAATTTAATTATACCGTTAATTAATCCTGTTGAAAAACAGAAAAAATTAGTTTAATCAGGAGATTGAGTTATGAAATTATCATCAAATGAGCGTAAACAATTATTAAAAGTAATTATTGATAGTTATCCAGACATAACTGATATAGAGATATTTATAAAACTTGAATTAGGAGAAAATTTAGATAATATTGCAGGTGGAAGCAACAATACACAAAAAGTTTTTAAGCTGATTGAATGGGCGGAAACTACAGGAAAATTAATAGATTTACTAAATGCCGTTTCTCAAGATCGTCCTGATAATTCAGATTTACAAAATACGATTAAAAATTTGCAAGAAAAATATGCTCAAGATAATAAAGTTACAACTGTAATTAGTCAACCTGATCCAAAAAATAATAATTTATCCTTAGTTGTTAGAAGTTGTTTTTTAGGAATAGCAATTATTGTTATTGGTTTGACTGGCTATACTATTTTTAGTAAACCTAAATTAGATTGTATTGATACACCATTAAAAAACCAAGCTAATGGTATAAAAATTATTATTCCCGATTTTGAAGGTAATCAAGATCCTAATTTAGAAACTTCTTTGCTCGAAAGATTTAGGAAAGGAATTCCGTATGATGTAATTATTTGTCGTCAAATCAATCAAAAAATAAAAAAATCATCAGAAGCCAATCAAATTGGTCAAAAATTACTTCTTGAAGATACTAATTATATATTAGTTATTTGGGGAAGTTTCAGTGAATTATCTTTTTTAGGAGGAATAGAATTGATAAATAAAAATAAGTTTCAAGATAAAAATATTAGTGATAGGATTGGAAGGTTAGTAGATATTTCTCTCCATCAAAAAGATCCATTAATCTTTAAAGATATTTTCTATCCAATGATTGATTTTCAAGTAGCTTATAGAATTGCTTTGAGCTATTATTCTTCAGACAATCAACATAAAAATCAGGAATCTCAAAGATTATTACAAGATACATTAGACAAAGTTATATCTTGCCAAGTAAATAATCAACAGTTAATCAATTTAAATAAGCAAGAAGTTGCTGATGCTTATTCTCTTTTGGGTGATTTTTATAACAAAAATGGGAATTTTAATCAGGCAATAATATCTTATAAATGTAGTTATAAATTTGAAAAAGATATAGATAGACGTGATACTTTATTGTTACAGCAAGCTGAGAATTACACAAAGTTAAACGATATTGATCAAGCCTTAAAACTTTACCAAAAAGTCATTGAAGAAGGATCAAATAATTCAAAAAGTGGAGCTTTAGCTAATCGAGCTATGATGTTTGTTACACTTAACAAATGTATTCAAGCGGACAAGGATCTAGGTGAAGTTATTGATAAAAATTTAAATCCCCGCTATGGTCTGGAGATACGCGCAGAGGTAAGATTGTTTGATTGTCCAAAGAGATTAGATGCAATTGCAGATTTATCCAAACTTTGCCAACTTGATCCTAAAGGTTGTCAAAACACAATCCTCTATTACTATAAAGTTATAACTAAATATAACCCACAAGAATATCAGAAAATAGTTAGTGAGCTTCAAGAAATCCAAAAAACTCACCCAAAATGGCAAAAACTGATCAATCAGTTAATAGAAAAAAATAATTCAAAATAAATTAACAAGGTTGAGAACAAGCACATTTTTTTATACCGTTTCGTGTTCGGCTAGGACTCCTATGACCACATACACCTTCACACTCCCGATCACAACTTATGAAAGTTGTGAGTTCAGAATTTAATTGTATTTGTAAATTAAGATGGATCTTTTTATTTAATAAATTAGATGGTGGAGTTTTTTGCATCAGATATTCTTTAAGTTTTTCCACTAAGTTAATAATTAACTCTATATTTAATGAATCTTGTTCTTGCTCCAGTGGATTTTGATATTTTTCTATTTTTTGAGATGCTTCTTCATCAATTAACTTACCCAAACCAACAAAATATATTGGTGCTTGTTGATGCAAAAACTCAATCCTTTTTTTATCCTCTGTTTTAGAAATCTCTGCAACTTCATATTCTAATTGTAATCCTGCAAGTTTATGTGAACTATTTAAACGCTCTAATTCTCCCAATATCGCTAATTCCGCCATTCTTAAAGCACGATATAAAGCAAATTCAGGAATAGGACCATCACTAGGAGGATTAAGAAGTTCCTGTTCTTGTCCAATCAAACTTTGTTCTAAATCAACTTTTCTTTCAGTCATAATACCCACTCCTCTTAATATATCTCCGCTACTATTCAATCAAAGGTTGATAGACAATCTCCATCAAACCATTGTGTGAACAACATTGTATTAAAATGTACAAACTACACAGGTTACTGTAATATTTACTTATATCATTTATTTGTATCAAAATTTTTAAACTTTAAAAATTTTTAAAGTTGCGACGAAAAATAAGAAATATCCTGTTAATCTTAAAATCCTGGACATCCTGATTCAGACAAAATTAAAACCTATTAAACCAGCAATATAAATACTCCGGTCCTTACCACGGTTACGACGGATTCGCAATCTTCGCTCGTGACATGGATTTGGCGCTCAACAGCCCAACCTGGGGATTAATCGGCGCTCCTTGGAACAAATCTGCAAAGAAAGCAATAAGAGCTAAAGCAGCAGTCTAGAAAAACACAGTAGGGAGCTAACCCGGCGCGTACAGGTATAGTCTGGGGTTTTACCCCAGGAGAGTTGGGAATTCAAGATTCAAAATTAAAAATTCTGATTTTTGGATTTTGCATTCTGAATTTTGAGACACATTCCCCTCTCTCCACCAAACGCAAACATATTACACAGCAAGCTTGGAGATATAGAAATGCCTCAAGATCCAAAGAATATTCAAGACCACGTTGAGCTATTCCATCAACCAGAATACCAACAACTGTTTGAAAACAAGAAACAGTTTGAAAATGCTCACACTGACGCAGAAGTACAACGAGTTTCCGAATGGACAAAAACCTGGGAATATCGGGAAAAGAACTTCGCTCGTGAAGCTTTGACCGTTAACCCAGCTAAAGGTTGTCAACCTTTAGGCGCTATGTTTGCGGCTGTTGGTTTTGAAGGTACTCTTCCCTTCGTTCAAGGTTCTCAAGGTTGCGTGGCTTACTTCCGTACCCACTTAACCCGTCACTACAAAGAACCATTTGCTGGTGTTTCTTCTTCCATGACAGAAGACGCTGCTGTGTTCGGTGGTTTGCAAAACATGATTGATGGTTTAGCGAACTCTTATAGTCTTTACAAGCCTAAGATGATTGCTGTTTGCACCACCTGTATGGCAGAAGTTATCGGTGATGACTTACAGTCATTCATTGGTAATGCGAAAGAAGCTGGTTCAGTTCCTCAAGATTTCCCAGTTCCTTTTGCTCACACACCTAGCTTCGTTGGTTCTCACATCACTGGTTACGACAACATGATGAAGGGAATTCTTTCTACCTTGACCGCAGGTAAAAAGACAGCCAAGAGCAATGGTAAAATCAACTTCATTCCTGGTTTTGACACCTACGTAGAAAACAACCGCGAAATTAAGCGGATGGCTTCTTTAATGGGTATTGACTACACCTTGTTATCTGACAACAGCGATTATGTTGATTCACCTTGTGATGGTGAATACAATATGTATCCAGGTGGTACTAAGTTAGAAGATGCAGCAGATTCCATCAACGCTAAGGCTACTGTTGCTCTCCAAGCTTACTCCACAATCAAAACCCGTGAATACATCACTAAGGAATGGAAGCAAGATGTTTGCGTTTCTCGTCCTTGGGGGATCAAGGGAACTGACGAGTTCTTGATGAAACTCAGCGAATTGACTGGTAAAGCAATTCCTGAAGAGTTAGAAATCGAACGTGGTCGTGCAGTTGACGCAATGACCGACTCCCATGCTTGGTTACATGGTAAGCGTTTTGCTATCTATGGTGATCCTGACTTAGTATACAGCGTAGTTGGTTTCATGTTAGAAATGGGCGCTGAACCAGTACACATCTTGGTTCACAACACCAATGACGTATTCGAGAAAGAACTGCAAGAATTATTAGATTCTAGCGTCTTCGGTAAATCTGCTAAAATCTGGGGTGGTAAAGACTTGTGGCACTTACGCTCCTTGTTGTTCACTGAACCCGTAGACCTATTGATTGGTAACTCCTACGGTAAGTACCTGTGGCGTGATTGTAGTGTGCCTTTGGTAAGAATTGGTTATCCTATCATGGATCGTCACCACTACCACCGTTACGCAACTGTTGGTTACAAAGGTATAATCAACCTGTTAAGCTGGATTGTTAACACAGTCTTTGAAGAAATTGACCGCAACACTAATGTTGCTGGTAAGACCGATATTTCCTACGACTTAATTCGTTAAGAATGTCTGTCAGGATGGGGAAAACCCCCATCTCGAAACACAGGTGACAGGGAACAGGTGACAGGTAACAGAAAGAGGAAAATAGTTTTTCTTTCTAATGTTGCTAAAGTGTAACATTCCCTATGGGAAGTTTGTAAGGAAGATCAACAAAGGGGATTGGGACTTAGGCAATTTAGCTAAAATTCCATCCCCTATCTTAAGTTCTAATTCCAATTTTAGCCTAGGCTCTTTGTTCCGTTTATCTACCTGAAGGATGAATTTTGAAATAAGTTTCAGTAAAATTGATTCCTTAGCGTGTGCTTTATCTTACCTGCAATACCATAAATTTTCTATTTTCTCTTGCAAAAGTAAATGTTATGAAAATCCCACCCCTAGAAAATACAGATAAATACATATCTTTTTTGAAATTTTATCTGTGTAAATATTAAGTTAATTAGATTTTGCAGAAAATCTAGAAATCAATCCAAACTAAGTATAAAAACTTGGCTATTTTCGGGGAATTAGAATTATTATATTTAATATATCCTGTGGTAATCCTAAATTATTTGTGAGATATTTCTCACTTATTCTCTATTGCAGCAAGTTTCTATCTATTATTTTTTCTGTAGAGACACAAACCCAGAAATAAATAATGCTGTAAAGAGTTCCACAAATAATTTTTATTAATTTGCAATATTTCTATCAGAATCATCATCTTGATGATTAACTTTAAGCAAGATTCGTAATGTTAACAAATTCCATCTAGCGCGAGCATAAAAATGAAAGTCACCCAAAGCAAAATTAACGAACTTCTGAGTGAATCAGGATGCGAACATAATCAAAAAAAACAGGGAGAAAAGAAGAATAAATCTTGTACCCAACAAGCCCAACCAGGTGCAGCTCAAGGGGGTTGTGCTTTTGATGGAGCAATGATTTCTCTAGTTCCAATTACTGATGCTGCTCATTTAGTACATGGTCCCATTGCTTGTGCTGGAAATTCCTGGGGAAGTCGTGGAAGTCTGTCTTCTGGACCCATGCTTTATAAGACAGGCTTTACTACCGATGTAAATGAAAATGATGTCATTTTCGGTGGCGAGAAAAAGCTCTATCAGGCAATTTTAGAAGTTAATAAAAATTATAAACCTGCGGCTGTTTTTGTTTACGCTACTTGCGTTACAGCCTTAATTGGTGATGATATTGATGCCGTTTGTAAGGTAGCAGCCAAAAAAACTGGAACTCCTGTTATTCCTGTGATTGCTCCCGGATTTATTGGTAGTAAAAACTTAGGTAATCGCTTTGGTGGTGAAGCTTTACTAGAATATGTAGTGGGAACTGCTGAACCAGAATATACGACACCTTATGATATTAACTTAATAGGTGAATACAATATTGCTGGAGAAATGTGGGGGGTTTTATCTTTATTTGAAAAGTTAGGAATTCGGGTTTTATCGAAAATTACTGGTGATGCTAGATTTGCAGAAGTTCGTTATGCTCACCGGGCTAAATTAAATGTGATGATCTGCTCACGGGCGTTATTAAATATGGCGCGAAAAATGCAGGAACGTTACGAAATTCCTTACATTGAAGAGTCATTTTATGGAATTAAAGATATTAACCATTGTCTACGAACCGTGGCTGCTAAATTAGGTGATGCTGATTTGCAGGAACGGACAGAAAAACTCATTGCCGAAGAAACTGCGGCTTTAGATATTGCTCTTGCACCCTATCGAGCCAAGTTGAAAGGTAAGCGCATTGTTCTCTATACTGGTGGTGTGAAAAGTTGGTCAATTATTTCTGCTGCGAAAGATTTGGGAATTGAAGTTGTGGCCACAAGTACGCGCAAAAGTACAGAAGAAGATAAAGCGAAAATCAAAAATTTGTTGGGTAATGATGGCATTATGCTAGAGAAGGGGAACGCCACAGAACTCCTGAAATTGATTGAAGAAACTAACGCAGATATGCTTATTGCTGGGGGCAGAAATCAATATACTGCTTTGAAAGCGAGAATTCCTTTTTTAGATATTAACCAAGAACGTCATCATCCCTATGCCGGTTATGTGGGCATGGTGGAAATGGCGCGGGAGTTGACTGAGGCTTTATATAGCCCTGTGTGGGAGCAAATTCGTAAGCCGGCTCCTTGGGAGTAATTTAGGTGACAGGTAACAGGTGACAGGTGACAGGTAGGGGTTTAGCAATGCCATTGGTGTCAACTTAACGCAAAACCCATAGCCCGACTGGGAATGAATTCCCAGTCTAATAGCAAAAGTCATCTGAAGATGACTAAATACTAGGAAAATTTATTAGTCCGTTTTAACGGACTTGAGCTATTAGACAGGGAA
>JANMEE010000188.1:0-35637 GCA_031376645.1 Dolichospermum sp. OTE_75_concoct_329_sub
AAATGCCTCAATCAAAGGAGTAGATTTTAGTAAAGCTAAAAATTTAGATCCTCAACAATTGGCATTTATTTGTACTCAAGGTGGACTTCATTCTCGTTGTCCATAACAGGTTACAGGTGACAGGTTACAGGTGACAGGTGACAGGTTACAGGTGACAGGTTACAGGTTACAGGTTACAGGTTACAGGAATAGATTAATGCGGAATTCAGCTTAAATTCACTTAAAATCAGATTGTGTGAGGAGTAGGGTAATGAAGCATTTTCAGTGTTGGCTTGGGGTGATGGGAATGGGAACAGTTTTGAGTTTAGCTGTAAACTCTCAACCAGTACAAGCTCAAGTAGCCTATGGTAGCTATGTTGGTCTTGCTCCTACGGTGGGATTAACAGGTGGTACTCAATTAGGTGGAGTGCTGGCTTTTCGCTACAAGTTACTAAAAACACCTGTTTCCTTCCGCGCTCAAGCTTTAATTGGTAAGGGAACAGCCATAGTCCCGACTGTTTCCTATGACCTTCCTCTCAACTGGCAAACTGATGCTTATTTAGGTGCTGGTTTAGTATTAACTAGTGGTGATACGGCTTCTCCTGTAGGTAATAAAATTAGCTTTGCTTTACAGCCAGGGATTGATTATGTTGTTCCTAATAGTAATACTGTGATTTTTGGTAATGCTATTATTGCCTTTGATGCCTATCGCAATAGTGGTGGTACGGCTTTATCTTTACAAGGTGGAGTTGGTTTAAGGTTTTAATTCTTAATTGGTCATATGTAAGAATTTTTTTTAATTTTTAATTCTGGAAAAGATGGTGCTAAACCGAGAAAAAGTAGAGTTTTACTTAACAGACTTAGAAACTCCTGTAGGTAAGGTAATTAGTGTAACTATTGCTTTATTGGTTTTAGTATCTTCGGGAATTTTTGTAGCGGAAACTTATGATCTCTCTCCAGATACTCGCTTGGAGTTAAGAGTATTAGATGATTGTGTATTAATAATTTTTGCGGTAGAATATTTACTCCGCCTATGGAGTACAAAAGATAAAATTAAATATATGCTGAGTTTTTATGCAATTATTGATTTAATGTCAATTTTGCCATCTTTTATCGGCTTAGTAAATATTAGTTTTATTCGGTTATTACGCTGGTTCAGAATCTTACGTTTACTGCGATTTATTGACAAAAAGTTTTTAATTGGTAGTATCAGCAATCAAGATAGTGTAATTTTTGCGAGAATATTATTTACTTTATTTGCCATAGTTTTTATTTTTTCTGGGTTAATTTATCAAGTTGAACATCCTGTTAATCCAGAAAGTTTTGATACTTTTTTAGATGCTTTTTATTTCTCAGTCGTGACAATGACAACGGTGGGATTTGGTGATGTGACACCAATTTCTGAATTAGGTCGTTTACTAACAGTATTGATGATTTTAACAGGAGTGGCTCTGATTCCTTGGCAAATTGGTGACTTAATTAGACGATTGGTAAAAACTGCAAATCAAGTAGAAACTGTTTGTCAAGGGTGCGGTTTAGCGTTTCATGATACAGATGCCGGATTTTGTAAAAGGTGCGGTAAACAATTAATAATTCATTAAGAGGGTGTTTGAAAAGTATTAAATAAAACCAATAATCTCCAAAAACCTAACCCCCTGCCCCCCTTCCCTACGTTAGCGAAGCGTGCCGAAGGCTGGGAAGGGGGGTTTCAAAGCCTCTCCCCGTTTCGGGGAGAGGTTTACCAGAGGGGTTAATTTATACTTCATAACACCTGGAAGTGCTGTATCTGTTCCCTATTTCCTGCTATATCAATCCTCAATTATGTTACTCACCTCTTTGATGGAAACCAATAATTTAGAACAAGCAATCGCTTACAATCCATTGATTGTGACTCCTGATACATTAGTAACTGATGCGATCGCGCTGATGAGTAATGCCAGAGCAACTTGTACACTGAAAAATATCAGTGGTGATACTAATTATTTGTTAGCTGATGCTCGTGCTAGTTGTGTATTGGTAATGGAGGACAAGCAATTAGTAGGAATTTTTACTAAGCGGGATGTAGTCCATCTCAGCGCTAACGGGAGACAAATTGGGGGAATGGTGATTGGTGCTGTCATGACTCACAGTGTAATTACCATTCAAAAATCAGATTTCAACGACTTATTTGCAGTATTAGACCTGTTTAGGCGACATCGCATTCGTCACTTACCAATTTTAGATGATGATCACAATTTACTGGGACTGATTACCCACGAAAACTTACGTCAACTGCTGCGACCAATTGACCTATTGCAGTTACGTTTAGTATCAGAAGTTATGAATATTCGGGTAGTCTGTACTGAACAGGAAACATCAATTTTAGATATTACTAAGTTAATGACCAAGGAAAAAGTCAGTTCCGTGGTCATGATCGAAGAAAGAAATTCTTTATCCATACCCATAGGAATTATTACGGAACGGGATATTGTGCAATTCCAAGCGATGAATTTAAACTTGGATTGTATACAAGTACAAACGGTGATGAGTAGCCCTGTGTTTTGTGTATCACCCGATGAGAGTCTTTGGTCAGTTTTAATGCTGATGCAAGAGCGGAGAATACACCGAATAGTCGTTACAGGTGAACAGGGTGAATTGCTGGGCTTTATGACTTATACAACCTTGTTGCAGGCTCTAAACCCTCTAGATATTTATAATGTTGTTCAAGTATTAGAGCATAAGGTATGCCAGCTAGAAATAGAAAAACTGGAGTTATTGGAAAATCGTAATTCCCAACTAGAAGCAGAAGTTAAAAAACGCACAGAAGAATTACAAGCAAAGACAGAACGGGAACGGTTAGTAAATGCGATCGCTAACCGGATTCGGACTTCCTTGGAGTTAGAAGAAATCCTCAATTCTTTGGCTACCGAGGTAAGGAAAGTATTAAACTGCGATCGCGTTCTTGTTTACCAAATAAATGCCAATGGCAGCGGTATAATCATTGCTGAGGATGTCACAAGCGGCTGGTTATCTTTTCGGGGAGAAGAGGTATTTGATCCTTGTTTTGCCCAAAATTGGATTGAGCCTTATGTTCACGGACGAATTCGGATAGTCAATGACATTTATACTGATGGTATGACTCCCTGTCATTGGGAACTATTAGAGTATCTACAAATCAGAGCTAAAATTCTCGTACCGATTATTGTGGCAAAGAATCTTTGGGGGTTAATGTTGGCTTGTCAAAATGATGCCCCTAGAATTTGGCAAGAAGAAGAGACGGAATTACTACAACAATTATCTACTCATGTATCTATAGCCATTCAGCAAGCGGAACTTTATCGTCGTCTAGAGTTAGAACTTCAGGAACGAAAACAGGCAGAAATTGCTTTAAGTAAAAGTGAAGAACGCTTGCGAACTATTGTAGAAACCAGTGCTAGTGGTCTTGTAACTGTAGATAAACATGGTAAAATCCTCTTTGTTAACCCCGCAGCATCTGGGATGTTTGGCAGAAATATCTCACAACTTCAGGGTTGGCCTTTTGCACTTCCTTATGATTGCAACAGTCATCAAGTCCAAGAAATTGAAATATTGCAACCAAATGGCCAGCGACGGAAAGTAAATATGGAGGCTGCAACAATATCTTGGAATGGTAAAAATGCTTTTTTGATGTCACTATCAGATATCACAGAACTTGATGAATTAGCTCAGGCTAACCAACTGAAAGACCAGTTTATCGCCAATATGAATCATGAATTGCGTACTCCTTTAAATGCCATTCTAGGGATGTCGGAAGGCTTACAAGAAGAAGTTTTTGGAAAACTTAATTCTCAGCAAAAACGAGCTATCAATACTATTGAATCCAGTGGCAAACACCTATTAGAATTGATTAATGATATTCTTGACTTATCAAAAATAGAAGCTGGAAAACTAGAGTTACAACTTGCATCTGTTAGTTGTAGCTCCCTTTGTGATTCCAGTCTTATTTTTGTTAAACAACTGTCACTTCAGAAAAATATCGAGATTAGCGTGGAAGTAGCACCCAATTTACCAGAAATTATCGTTGATGAACGTCGTTTTCGGCAGATATTAATTAATTTACTCAACAACGCTGTTAAATTCACCCATAATGGTGGCAAAATTCGACTGGTAGTCGAGCAGGTAGAAGAAAACAAGGAGCAGGAAGAGGAAGAAGAGAATGGGAAACAGGGAGAAATAATTACTAATTACCAATTAGCTTCTTCTCAATGGATACGATTCTCAGTTACTGATAACGGTATTGGTATTGCTGAAGCTAATTTTGATAAACTTTTTCAACCATTTATGCAAATAGATAGTAGCTTAAACCGTCAATATAATGGTACAGGATTGGGTTTATCTTTAGTGCATCAACTGGTAGAACTGCATAGAGGCAAAATCACAGTCACGAGTGAAATTGATCATGGTAGTTCTTTCCAAGTAGATATACCATACAGGGGAGAACCAAAAATTAGGAATTATGTCTTGCCAAATGGAACATACAATCAGGAATTTAGGGCATTAAATACTGTTAACTATGTTCATAAAAAGTCTGCTTCTATAATTCTCTTCAGTAACGATACTAAAGTGAATATTATCACAATTTCTAACTATCTAGAAGCTAAAGGATATCGGATTATTTTAGCCAAAAATGACGAAGAATGTGTAAGGCTTACCAAAACGGAAAACCCTAGTCTTATTCTCATAGATATCCCTATATCAGAAATAGATAGGATAGAAACAATTAAATTACTCCGTGCAGATAGGCAAATTCAGCACGTACCTATTATTACTTTGCATGACTTAACTGTGTCTAGTAATAATAGTGATGAAGAAATCTATCAGAAAAAATATATCAATATAGGAGTAAATGAATATTTTACTAAACCAGTCAAATTGAAAATTCTTCTTGATAAAATTCAAACCCTAGTAAATTAATAGTAATCTTTATATATCCCTATGCTTCCTAAAATTTTAATTATTGATGATGAACCTGATAATTTTGACGTAATTGACACCTTATTAGATAATCAAGGTTATGAATTAAGCTATGTTAACAATGCACAACAAGCTCTGGATCTTTTAGATTATTTCCACCCTGATGTAATTTTATTAGATGTGATGATGCCAGAAATGAATGGGATGGAATTTTGTCGAAAATTTAAATCCAATTCTCATTGGAAACATATTCCCATAATTATGGTGACAGCCCTTTCTAGTAAAGAAGATTTGTCCCAATGTTTATTAGCTGGTGCTGATGATTTTATCACTAAACCCATTAATGGATTAGAATTACGTTCGCGGACGCGTTCTATGCTCAGAATTAAACAACAATATGATGCTTTACAAGAAATTTTATATTTACGAGAAGACCTTTCTAATATGATAGTTCATGACTTACGAAATCCCCTGACAGCTATCATCATGTCTGCGGAAATTTTGCAAGTTATGGAATATTCAAAAGAACGTCAAGAAAAAAAAACTGCTCAAATTATCACTAATGCCCAAAAATTAAAATCCATGATTGATAGTTTACTAATCATGGCAAAATTAGATTCGGGTAAGCTCACACTTCAACGTACAGATACTGATATTTTTGATATTTGTTCGGCTGCAATTGCTGATATTGAACTTACTATAACTAAAAAAAATCTAGACTTCATTACTAAACTACCACAAGCTGGAATTACAACTAGTTTAGATCCCCATCTTTTTCGAAGAGTAATTGATAATTTACTCTCTAACGCGATTAAATTTACACCAGAAAAAAGTCAAATCTCTTTTGTTGCTGATTACACATCATCAGGAAAATTCATCCTCCAAATTGCTGATTCAGGTTCAGGTGTAAAACAAGAATTAAGAAAGGTAATTTTTGCCAAATATGAAGTAGGTAATCTCATGACAGGTGCATATCAAATTGGCTTAGGTTTGGCTTTCTGTAAAATGGTTGTCGAAGCTCATGGAGGATGTATTAAGGTAGAAGAAAACTATCCAACTGGGGCAATTTTTATAGTTGAAATTTAGGAAAAGGAGTCACCGAGTCAGGAAGAAGGAGTCAGGAAGAAGGAATTGAGTCAATTTTCTACAGCAGGAGATTCAAAACTCACATCTTCATATACATTTTCTGTGGGACAGCGGAAATCTACACTTGCTAAATGCACATTTTCCCCTTGTCCAAAACTATAAAATACCCATTGTCCATCGGAATTGCGCCGGAAAATTTCGACATTTATCCGATTTTGACTTACTAATACATATTCCTGAAGTGATTCTAAGTGACGATAATCAGCAAATTTATCACCTCTATCAAAAGCTTCTGTGGTGGGAGATAACACTTCAATAATTAAAGAGGGATAACGCAAAAAGTTATGAAAAGCCTTATCTTTTTGGTCACAACTGACTATGATATCAGGATAATAATAGGTGTTAATTGATTCAATGTCTGCTTTAGTATCGGCAATGTAAGCTTGACATCCACTACCACGCAGATGATTTCTCAGCATAGCAAAGACATTGCCAGTAATAATGACATGAGTATTACTAGCCCCTGCCATTGCGTATACTTCTCCGTCTCTATATTCATGCTTGATAGGGCTGGTTTCTTCCTCTTGGAGATATTCTGCGGGGGAAAGATAGTTATAGCTGGGGGTGGCAATCATAGTATTAATTAGATGGTAATTTGGGGTGTGCTTCTGAGTATTTGGTGACTATGGCAGAAACTTCTGGGTTATAAAGTCGCAGATAATTCCAGTAGTTTCCGAAAACTTGTCGAACGTAATTTTTAGTTTCATCAAAGGGAATTTCTTCCACAAACTCATCTGGATCTTTTTTAGGGATGGTTTGCAGCCATTTAGCAACGTTACCAGGTCCGGCATTGTAACTTGCGATCGCTAACATGGAATTATTGCCATATTGTTGATGGGTATAATCTAAATACCAAGTTCCTAACATAATGTTATCGCTAGGATTTTCTAGATTGATTTTTTTAAAATCCACACCGATTTGTGGGGTTATCCATGCTCCTGTACTGGGCATAACCTGCATTAAACCAGTTGCCCCGACGGGGGATTTGATTTTCGCCTGAAAGCGGGATTCTTGCCGCATTAAAGCTGTAACCAATAGGGGATTGAGTTGACGGGAAGTAGACCATTTTTCAATTTCTTTAAAATAAGGAAAGGGATAACGGGCTTGCCAATAGATACTTTGTTGACTTAAAGCTTGATATTCGGCTTTTTCTGCTGGTGTTTCTCGATCTTCTAATTTAGCAATTTTGTCAATTCCAATGAGATATTCACCTTTGGTTAACCTTATTAATCCTTCGGTAAATTGTTCAGCGACACTAGGCTGATTTTTATTTTTAAATTCTGTTTCCCATTGCAACCAAGCATCACGATCTTGTCCCAGTAAATACAATTCATGGAAAGTCTCAGAACCTGCTGGAGGAACAGGACGTTGTGGAGGAATAATTGTCGGATTCATCACGCGCAGATTGTTAAAATCTCCCACATTTAAACCTAAAATACTCGCAGAACGCCAGGCATAATAAGATTGAGGAAATTCATTAATTACAGACTTATAAGCAGTAATAGCTTCCTGTTGTTTGCCGAGTGTTGTTGCCCATTTGCCTACCCAAAATCCAGCCCTAGGGGCTAAAATGCTGGTTTTATTATTAATAGCAATTGGTTGCGCCCATTGCCATGCCCCTAAATAGTCATTGTTTTTAGCTTTAGTTTGGGCGATTTTCCAACGAAATTCGGCGGCTTCATCGGTGCTGCTATATTTACCTAATAATAATTTCCATGTTGTACTAACTGACTGATTATCTTTAAGAGATTCTAGCAGGTTGGCTTTTTTTACTAATGCTTGAGGTGCTTGTTCAGGAAATTTATTAATTATTTGATCAAGATAGATAATAGAATCTTTGCCTTTGGCAATGTCAGATAATCTTGATAGGGCTGTACCTGTTTCTTTTGCAGTAGGAAACTTTTGTAGTAGTTGTTTATAAACTGTGATCGCTTGATCTTGTTCTTTATTTAATTGTAATCCTCTAGCAATGCGATAGAGACTAGTGGCTGTTTTTGGGGCTTGAATATAAGCATTTTTAGCCTTCCCAAATTCACTATTATTCCAGTAAACTGAACCAATGAGTTCCCAATCTGCGGGCTTGAGTTGTGGTGTTTTTACTAACTGATCTAATATACCCACAATTCCCGGCTCGTCAGCGGCGTATTCAGCCAAGATTAATTGTAATTTGGGTTGATTAGGATTCTCTTTTAAGCGTTTGCGAATAATTTCCCAAGTGAGGGGATGGGAGGGAAATTGAGCGATCGCTTGATCAGATAATTTTGGTTGAGCGATCGCATATATAGCCTTCACTACAGCCGCATCTTTAGCATATTCCTTTAGCACTTTTCGGCGCAAATCGGAAGCTTGCTTATCTTCGCCCAAAATATCATGAGCCTGAGCTTGTTTAAGTAAAATATAAGGAGCTAAAACAGGATAATCTTTTTCCAATCCTGTTAATAAACTCAGTGCCTTTTTTCCTTGAGAGGTTTCCACATAATCACTAGCCAACAGATAACGAGCGCGTTCCCGATCTGGGGAACTACCTGTTTGGGCAATTTCTGTGAGTTTTGTTAATCTTTCTGGTACAGATTGAGACAATAGAGAAAAGACAACTGACTTAAGTTTGGTAGTCTCAGATAGTTTTTCCGACTTACTCTGACTCATGTTCAGCCATTGACTGAGAGTTTTGCCGGCTTGGGGCGCTGATACCATTGCCCCGGTTAAAAAGGCACATAGTCCAGCACCAGCAAGTAGATAAATTTGTGTTTTCTGTAATTTTTTAAACATTGATACTCGCTGTGCCTAGTGTCTTACGGAGAAAGTTGGCGATTAGATAAATATTCTCGCAACCAACTTTATCATTAGGGTAACACCCCTGATTAAGTTTTACAGCTATGATGCAGGACTTTCCGCTAGTTTAGATCAATGTCATCTCAACCAGTATTTGTTGTAGAAATAATTGAGATAGAGTAAAATCAAGTTATACCCTCAGTCAGAAAAAAGGTATAACTCCATGACAAGCATCAAAACAGCTATTTCTATTGAAGAATCACTTTATGAAGAAGTAACTGCTTTAGCCAATGCAATGAAAATTCCTCGCAGTAAATTATTTGCTCTAGCAATGGAAGAATTTTTGCGGCGTAAAAAACAGCACCAATTAGTAGAAAGTGTTAATGAAGCTTATGCAGATGGATTAGATGAATCAGAACAAATTATGTTAGAAGCAATGCGACATCACCAAGGACAATTAAAAGGAAAAGAATGGTAATTAAGCAAGGTGATATTTATTGGATTGATTTAGGAGAACCAATAGGTTCAGAACTAGCTTATATCCGTCCTTATGTGGTAATTCAAAATGATTTACTCAACAGTTCTCAAATCAGAACAGTAATAGTTTGTGCATTAACTTCTAATTTAAGACGAGCTAAGGCTATGGGTAATATTTTACTAGAATTAGGAGAAGGTAATCTAGATCGGGAAAGTGTTGTAAATGTAGCGCAAGTTTTTACAGTGGATAAAGCTTTATTAACTGAAAAAATCGGTACGCTATCAAAAGAAAGAATTAGACAAATTTTAATAGGATTAGCAATAGTTACAGAACCACATTAACAATTCAAAAATAAAAAATAAAATATATTCAACTCGTTCCCATACTCTGTATGGGAATGAAGAAGAGAAGGCTCTGCCTTCAATGAATAAAGAGGCACCAGCCTCTGTGATGGCATTCCCAGTCAGAGACTGGGAACTTGGTATGGTAAGGATTTGAGCTTAAGTTGACACCAATGAAGCTCTTGCTTAACCCTATGACTAGAAGATATCTATTGATCTTCTAACTGACTACTGAATTCTCTAGGGGAACGTCGTTTTAACTCGACTGATTCAGTACGCGGTAATAGGTCAAATACTTCTCTCAATTTATCGTCTATTTCCTCAAAAGGTACTTGACCTTTTTTATTGAAAACTACCTTACCTGATTGGTCAAAAATCACAACTTGAGGAACACTCCCTCCATAATAATATCCTGGTTCTGTGGGTTGATAGGTTGTTTTGTCAGCTAAAATAGTATCAACGCTGATAGGAATAATTTCTGTTGCGCGGCCATAGAATGCTTGCATTTCCGAAACAACCGGCGCATATTGTTTGCAATCGCTACTATCATCAGTGTAAAATGTCACTATTGCTGGTTTGTGTTCTGCTAATGTCTGAGCTAGTGTTTCTTTGGAAGGAACTAGAGAACCATTACCAGCATAAATTACAAAAATATTGCCATCATATCTGTCATCTTTAATACCTGCTAATGCTGGTTGCATAGTAATTACGAATAGGCAAACAAGCAGCACTAAGCATTTCGCCACTAAACGGCGACCATGAGTAATTATTTGAGTTTGTAAAAAAAGCCACTTTATGCTATTCATTAACAGAAACCTTGTCTTTGCTACTATTTTTCCTAAGTTTGTGCTGAACTGATGTTAACTGGTTGGATAATAATCACGCGCACGCACTATTTTTTAAGATAACCTTTACATGGTAGTTTCTGGAAAAAATTATTTTTTAGTCAATAATGTAGAGACGTTCCATAGAATATCTTTACTAGAGATGTCTTTTTGATGCTATCTTCTCTAATTAGTTAAACTTGCAGGCTGAAATTCTTTTTGCAATTATAGGTTATTTATAAAACATGACTGTGGCTAAGAAAATAAAAGTTATAGATAGACTCCGCTTGGGTTTTGCGGTATCAATGGCAAAAAGTGTCACCTTTTTAGTTAGGTCACTGCGTCTTGGTGCTGCTAGTGTCTTACCAGGTTCGATTGCGCGACGGATAGAACCGCGAATTTTGGAGTTATTGAGTCAGCAAGTGCAGAATGGGGTAATTCTCATTGCGGGGACGAATGGGAAAACTACTACAGCGTTACTGTTATGCACTATTTTAGAACGGAAAGGTTTCCGTGTTGCCCATAATTCTACAGGTGCAAATCTGGAAAATGGGTTAGCGACGGCTTTAATAGATAATGCTAATCTCCTAGGAAATCTAAATGTAGATTATGCAATTTTAGAAGTTGATGAAAATATAGTTCCCAAGGTTTTAAAACCGCTTCAACCTCGAATTATTCTCTGTTTAAATTTGTTTCGTGACCAATTGGATAGATATGGAGAAGTAGATAGTATTAGTAAGCGGTGGACTAAGGTTATTGCTACTTTACCAGAAACAACTGTAGTTATTCCCAATGCTGATGATCCAACTTTATCATATTTGGGTCAACAGTTACCTCAAAAGGTTTTATTTTTTGGTCTAAATGAACCTGAAAATTATTTAGAAGCTATTCCTCATGCTGTGGATTCTATTTATTGTCCTAGCTGTGGTCATGCTTTAGATTATCAAGGGTTTTATTTATCTCATTTAGGAGATTTTACCTGTCCTAGTTGTGGTTTTACTAAAAGTCAACCTGCATTATTAAGTCAGGATTGGTCACAAATTCTTGTTGGTTTGTATAACAAATATAATACTTTAGCCGCAGCCACAGCAGCGCAAGAATTAGGAGTTGATGAAGTTAGTATTAGGGATGGAATTAATAATTTCCAAGCTGCTTTTGGTCGTGCAGAAGATTTAGTGATTGATGGTAAACGGGTGCGGATTTTATTATCAAAAAACCCTGTAGGAACAAATGAAACTATTCGCGTCGTCACTCAAAGTACCGATAAAACTACTTTATTGGTGTTGAATGACAGGACTCCCGATGGTACTGATGTATCATGGATTTGGGATGTGGATACAGAAAAGTTAGTAGCACGGGGTGGAACGTTGATTGTGAGTGGCGATCGCGTGTATGATATGGCTTTACGTCTACGTTATAGTCAGGAGTCTCTAGATAGTGATATTAAGCTGATTGTAGAGTCAAATTTACAGCAAGCGATCGCTACTGCTCTAGAGCATACACCAGCGAATGAAACCTTACACATTCTCCCCACTTATTCAGCCATGCTAGAAGTGCGAGAAGTATTAACTGGTAGGAAAATCCTCTAACAAATAACTTTATGAAAATAGTCAAATTGATTCTGCTTGCTTTTCCTGTGTTTTTAGTATCTCTACTATTGGTCGTCAATCCAGCACAGGCTTCCAAATTGAAAGCTACACCTGCTGTACAAATGATTGTGGTGACATCTACTCAAGCAAATCTTGATATAGCTATACCGCAAATTAATAGCATTACACATTCTGTGACAGAACAAACTGGTTGCAGTTGTACTAATTGCGTTCAAGCTAATTTAGATAAATTACAAGGTAAGTTACCTATGGTTGATATTTTCTAAATTAGCAAATCTGGCGACTGGAAGTCACGACTACACAGACGAAACCCACCTATTCCTTCGGTCCCGTCAGGGATACGTGGGTTGAGAATAAGTAGTTTTTCTTAGTCCACGCAGGTGGACTTTGTTTGTGTAGTTGCGGTTTCCAACCGCCGATTTAATGTATATAATTCTCAAAATTAAAAAGTTTAAATTTTGGAGTTTTTAATATATTCAGAAATCACAATATATCATGTTAGAAAAAAAACTATCTACACATTTATTAAAAACAACCATTTTAGGTTTAATGTTGGGTTTATTTGGATGTGGAAACAAAACTATTAATACCACATACAATACCACTAATAGAAATATTAATAATAATTTACCCTTAGTAGTAGCAACTAATAGCGTAATTTGCGATTTAACAAAACAAGTTGCAGGAGATACAATTAATCTTATTTGTTTAATTCCTCCTAGTATCAATCCCATAAATTATAAACTCATACCGGAAGATATTCAAGCCATAAAAAATGCTAATCTAGTATTATATCATGGTTATAACTTTGAACCAGGATTAATAAAAACAATAAAGGAGATTAAAAACTCCAAACTCAAAATTGCCGTTGCTCAAACTAGCGACATAAATACCATCAAAATCAGAAAAAACCGTAAACAAATTATTGAACCTCATGTTTGGCATAATCCAAATAATACTATTAAAATGGTAAAAATAATTAATAGTAGTTTAGTTAAATTAACACCAAAAAATAAAAATATCTATAATAAAAATACCAAAGAAGTAATTCAAGAAATCAATCAAATTAATAGTTGGATTAAAGTAAGATTAGCTAGTATTCCCGCTAAAAATCGTAAATTAATTACAACTAATTCAGCAATGAGTTATTATTTTAAGGCTTATGATATTCCCTATTCAGTAAATTTAGATAATGTCAAAAATATAGAAAGATTGGCTATTGATGGATTAGGTGAACCGGGAACTAATACAGAAACCTATCAGAAAATGATAACGGCTAATACAAGGGTAATTGTAGAAAGCTTAGGAGGAACATATCTGAAGTTGGATACTACAAATTCTCGAAAATAACGCGATTCCTAGAATTTTGGTAGAGACATTCTTTTCATCCAGATTTCTAATTAATTTGATTCAGCCCAAATTTTTGCCCAATCTAGAGTTTTGTGAACTTCCTCCATTGTTACAGCTTCACAATACAGCAATTCCCGGTGTTGTGAGGTACAAAAACCCCACCCCCAACCCCCTCCACTATCAAAAGTTTATCCTTTTCTTCCCCCCGCTGCGGGGGGATTAAGGGGGGTGCGATGAGGGGGCTAAGATGTACCTCATAAGAGCGGAAACCGCTGTAAAGGTGTAAAACTGGTTCAGGTCTGCTAAATGTAATTATTAACCAACTTTAATTAGATCATGGTTGCCAAATTTTCATAAACCGGAGAGACTAGTAATCGTAACATCCGGGCAACAGTCAGACCATAAAATCATTGTCTGTAAGTTAGATTGATGTATAAAACCCAATAAATGTTTGAAAGTCCCAAAAACATTGTTACAAATTTAATCTCTAGTAATCAATAAATATCATGAACCGCAAAGTCCTAATCATTTTGTCTTCATTATTCCTATCTTTATTTGTATTTACATTAATAATTTATTTAACTCCATCCTACTACTACAATCGCGGGGTTTTTCACTCTAATCAGCAAAAATGGGAATTAGCACTGGCTGACTACAACAAGACTATTGCTCTTAGTCCTCATTTTGCCCTAACTTATTACAATCGTGGAACTGTTTACTCTGCCCAGAAAAAATGGGAATTAGCACTAGCAGACTACAACAAGGCTATTGCTCTTAATCCTCATTTTGCTCTAAGTTACAATGATCGCGGAATTGTTTACTATACCCAGAAAAAATGGGAATTAGCCCTGGCTGACTACAACAAGGCTATTACTATTAATCCTGATTTACCTCAACCTTACTACAATCGCGGCATGATTTATCATCAAAAAGGAAACTATACAGTCGCAATATCAAATTACAATCAAGCAGTTCCTAAAGATGTCAACAGTTTCTTCGCTATTCACAATATAGGCTTAATAAAATATGAACAGGGCGATATAGACGCAGCGATTAAACAATGGCAACAAGCTGTGAAAATTAACAATCAGTCTGCCGAACCTATGTTAGCTTTAGCTGTAGTTTTGTATGCTAAAGGAGAAGAACAACAGGCTTATCAGTTAGCTGAAACCGCATTAAAATTAGACAAGAATCTTGCTGATACCAATATTCTAAAAGAGTATCTTTGGGGTGAGAAAATAATTGCTGATACTCAACAATTGCTATCTACTCCCAAGATAAAAACTTTTTTATCACAGTTGCGTTAATATCAATATTTAATTTAGAAATGTTTGATGAATCGTCTCTATAGTTGGTAAATTTGTAAGGGTAAAGCACAATGCTAAACCCTTACGTCAGTTATTAGTTGAGAGGCAGATAACAATTGTTAATCCCCAATCCCCATTAATTCGATTCAGCCCAACTTTTTGCCCAATCTAGAGTTTTATGAACTTCCTCCATTGTTGCAGCTTCACAATAAAGACGTAAAACTGGTTCAGTTCCGCTAAATCTAATCATTAACCAACTTTGATCAGCTAGACGGAATTTATAACCATCAATTGTTTGACAACCGATTACCATTTTACCAGCAATTTCTGTCAAAGGTTGAGATTGTAACTGTTGTAATAATCGCCCTCTGACTTCCATATTTGCTAAAGGTAAATCAATCCGATCATAGCTGGATGAAAAACCAGTTTGTTGTTGTAAATAGCGATAATATTCACCTAAATCCAACCCCGATTCCACCACAGCTTCTAATACATAAAGTGCCGATAATAAAGCATCACGTTCGGGAATATGGCTACCATAACCAATGCCACCGGATTCTTCACCACCTAGTAATACCTGTGTAGTTAACATTCGATCAGCAATGTATTTATAACCTACTGCCGTTTCATGGATGGAAAGGTTATGTAATGCGGCTACACGGGGCATTAAGTCCGAACCACTCACAGTTTTAACGATTTCGCCCTCAAAGTTCCGCCGGAGGGTGAGATGGTCAATTAAGATGGGAATCAAGATTTGAGAACTGAGGAAATTAGCATCTTGATCTACTGCGGCAATGCGATCGCAATCTCCATCAAATACTAAACCCACAGTTAAACCAGTTTTATTTGTTTCCCGGTGGTTTTTCATAACTGTAAATAGCCGGGAAAGATACTTTGGTAAAGGTTCAGGCGCACCACCTTCAAAGAGAGGATCACGTTCGCTATTAATTTCCTTGACTTGTGACCCTAATAATCGTGCTAATCCCCCAGCCGCAGCCCCGTGCATGACATCCACAAATATTGTTAACTTGCCAGAATTAATGACTTCTTTAATTTTGTCAATATCAACTTTAGCCGCTAATGCTTGACAATAACTCGGCCAAGGATCAAAGGTATTTTCCTTCCCTGGAGTCGCTGCTGGGGTAACTTTTTCTGATAATAAGGCTTCTATCTCTTGAGTAACTTCTGATGGCACAGAACCACCAAAAGCACTTTTAACTTTTAATCCTAAATATGTACCAGGATTATGACTAGCTGTAACAACTAATGCCCCCAAAGCTTTGAGTTCTTTAGCTGCCCAACTAAAAGCTGGAGTTGGTGCAAAAGTTTCGCTAAACAGAACATCAAAACCCATTGCAGTCACGGCATTAGCAACTACACGAGCAAACTCTTCTGCCATAAATCGGCGGTCATAACCGACAATAATCGTCCGGCTACCCACTTCGGAAAAATAAGTGCTATGCAAGACTTTGGCTGCTACGGTTGCTACTAAGGCCAGACGTTCAAAGGTAAACTCCTCACCTATCACACCTCTCCAGCCATC
The DNA here is from genome assembly GCA_031376645.1 of Dolichospermum sp. OTE_75_concoct_329_sub. GTDB lineage: Bacteria > Cyanobacteriota > Cyanobacteriia > Cyanobacteriales > Nostocaceae > Dolichospermum. The sequence continues at coordinate 16,283 of JANMEE010000188.1, forward strand.
TGTACCAAACTTGATTGGATTAATTACAACTGGCATAAAAATATCCTAAATTGCCAAATTAATTATATGGGTAATGGGTCAGTTGTCAGTTGTCATTACCTATTACCTACCCATTATAAGATTACCTATCTTCTTCCTTCTTCCTTCTTCCTTCTTCCTTCGTGTCCTTCGCGCCTTCGTGGTTCATTTAATCTATATTCTTCTAGCAGGAAGGGAGTATTACTTGTTCCTTTCTATTAACAAAGAAATTGCCATTGGTAAAATCCGATGCTCTTGTACTTGAATTCTAGCGTGTAGTGTTTCTGATGTATCATCTGGTAGCACGGGAACAGCCGCTTGGATTAAAATCTCGCCACTGTCAACTTCTAAAGAAACAAGATGTACAGTACAGCCAGTGATTTTGACTTTAGCAACTAAAGCCTGTTCTACAGCTTGCACTCCCTTAAAACTCGGTAATAAACTGGGATGGATATTAATCATGCGATTAGGAAAAGCGTCAATGAGAACTTGTGTTACTAATCGCATCCACCCCGCCATAATCACGAATTCCACACCATACTGTTGTAATGTTTGGACAACTTGACTATCAAATTTTTCTCGATTTTTACAGTCACGATGATTTAAAAATACAGACTTTACGCCCCAATTTTCTGCCCTAACTGCTGCCTTAGCTTCAGGATTATTATAAATTAAAACTTGAATTTGGGCGTTAATTTTACCGTCGGCAATAGCTTGGGCAATTACTTCAAAATTGCTGCCATTTCCCGAAGCCATAATCCCTAGTTTCAAAGGCTGATTAGATGAAACTTGGTAATTATAAATATCAGGAGAAATGAGACTAGCTGGAGTATTTATTGGGAGATTCTGAATCATAAATAATGATTATTTTAATAAAATTGAACTTAATAAATAAAGGGCAGAGCCTCTGTAATGACATTCCCAGTCTCAGACTGGGAACAAGCTATGGTAAGGATTTGAGCTTAAGTTGACACCAATGTCGGCTCTATAACTAATCATCCTCATCAAATAAATCACCGAAATTATAGTTCAGAATTAAAATTCTCGTCGTAAGAAGATCAGAATTGCGATCGCTAACAACATAAAACTGTAAACTAAACCATAACCTGCATTACCAATTAATGTGATTGTATCGGGTAGTGCTTGTAAACCATAAACAGCATCATTCTTTAAATCTAATCTGGATAAATCGGGCAATATCAGATATAAACCTTGGGTAATGCGTTCCATACCAGGATTATGACTTAATCTACCCAATGCAACTAAATCTTGAGTAATATTCCCCATTAAATATACTGCAAATGTTACGGCTGTAGCGATGAGAGAACTGGTAAAAACTCCTAGAGTAATGGCTATAGCAGTAATTAAACATAATTGAAAAAATATGAATAGCGTAGCCAAAAAAATACTGGTAACTGGATAGGATACTTTACCAAATTGCAAGAATCCTAAATAGATTATTGTCATTGCACTAATTAGGACGGCTATAACTGCTGATAATCCTAAATATTTACTAGCAATAAATTCACTCCGGCTAATAGGTTTGGCAACTAATACTAGGATAGTCCGTTTTTCAATTTCCTTGTTAACTAATCCCGTCCCGATAAATATAGCCACAATCAAACCAATGACGTTCATGGTTGCCAAACCAAAGTCCAAAAATATTTTATTAGAGGAAGTGCCGGCAAATTCAGCAATTGCCCGGAAAGCAATAGCGAGAATGATTGCATAAAAACCGATAATGTAGAGGATGCGATCGCGGATCACTTCCTGAAACACATTTTTCGCCATGACAAAAGTTCTAATTACATTCATAGTAATTCCTTATTCCTTCCTTATTGTTGTGGGGGTGGAGAACCAATGATAAATTTACTTGTGCGATCGCAAGTAATTCGGGCAACAGTATTTTTATTATCTGTTTGTTTACCAGAATTGGAGGGTTGAATTAGGCAAGATCTTTGCCAGTAATATCCTTGAGAATTGGCACTTGGTCCGCCCCAAATTGTCAAAATATCTAACTTATATCCAGACTTGATATTTACTACACGGGGTTCAACTCGCCATAATAGCCTTTCTTGAGATTTACCCAGATGACTATTAATCGTTTTTCTCCCTAAGTTGCCTAGTTGCTGATTAGCTTCCAGTAACCATTTTTCTACATCTGCCCAAGGTTTGTTGGCAATTTGTTGATTAACTAGAGGTTGCAATTTATTTAAGATCAAATCACCAGTTTTTGGTTTTCGTGCTGGTGGTTCTAATCTAATGACAAAAGCACTTTTCTGAAAATTGTCTGCTCGTAAACTAGGATATTCTTTTAACCATTTATCTATAACGAAGTAAAACTGAAGCCAACAACTAATTAGCATACACCAAGCTAATAAAACTAAAACTTTTTGACGATCTTGTAATTTAGGAAGTTTTGCTTTTGCTGCTCTTCCACCCGTACCTTCAAAGAAGTTAGGTATGGCTGTAACTATCGCGGCTAATGTTGGCCAAATAACTATCGTATTAGATGTTAATCCACTTTCCTGATTTCCCAAAGCAAAGACGCTTACCAAAAAGCCCGTTATTACTGCCCCAACCGGCATAAAAGTTCCTGGAACTCTCAAAGGGTCATCCGTAGTATACCAAGCTGTTCCTGCTAACAAAAACAACCAACCGCAAAAGGCAATAATATCTTTGATATATCCTATGGCAAAATATGATATTCCCCAAGAAAAAACACTCAAGTAAATAAATGTCTGCCACGAGTATGCTTTGGCTGGGGTCAGAAATTTTTGAACTCCGGCAAATAAATCTTGAGTATATTTAAATATGCCAAATACTTCTTTAAATAATGAATTCATGAGATTACCTCTAATTAATAAAGTGATGAATACTGATCATTTTACCGAGAGCGAATTATTATAATAAAGGTGATGGCACTGTAGCTGAGTGAATTCGCTATTAAGGTAGCAGTTATTAAATTAGTATTTTGCAACTTAGCCATATTCATATAACTGGTTCTTTGTTGTGGAGAAACAATTTCTGTTTCTGGTTTTTTTCCTCCTTCATTCATGAAAATTATGAGGATCTTCAACAATAAAAACTTGACTAAAAAAGTCGCTAAAAAAATAGTAAATGATAATAAAACTATCATTGTGCTAATGCTAGGATCTTGAAGTTTATTAAAAAATACATAATTGATCAATTCTGCTTTGAGAGCAATAGGTAACTTAGGTTCGGCTGCGAAAAATACAATCCAGCCAATTACACTAGAAAAAACATTTAACGCAATGGCGTAAAAAATACTGGTTCTTTTATCAAACTTCAGCCATTTATTGAGAACATAAGCTTCTACGGGAATAGCAGTGAGTAAGAATAATATTTCAAAAAATATCGCCCCAATGGGCAAAATTATGGGTAGTGATAATTCATCAGACATAATGGTTACAACAAGGAGATTAGTAATTTGTTGTTTATTTTCAACTACTGACTTTTGATTGTGAGGCACTGCTGTAAGCAGTTCAGGTAATCCGCTCAGGAGATACTGGGGATTACAGTTTTTGACTTAGTTGTACAGAGTATAACTGAAAAAATACGGATGATCGGCAATTATCTCATTCTTCTAGCATTTATGATCTATGTGCGCCAAGATATTTAGATTAATTTTATTAATACATCCATCAAGGTTTAATCCGTAAAGATAAAACCTTGATGGATGTAGTTGAATGAGATACAAAACTTCTCCAAAAAACCATGAACCAAAAGACTTTCAACTCTGTTACCTGTTACCTGTCCCCTGTCCCCTGTTCCGGTGTTACCTGTTCCGGTGTTCCCTGTTATAAGATAGGGAATTGCCACTTTATAGCTTTTCAATCTTATGACAAGGAACGGTATCGGTATTCGCACAGCACAAGTGCGTTCTGAGCGGCTTACGGGTCAAATTCACGTCTATGATGGTATTGGGAAAGGTAAGTCCCAGGCGGCTTTAGGAGTGGTTTTGCGCTCGATTGGATTGGGAATCAATACACCCAATGATTCTAGTCGCGTTTTATTGCTGCGGTTTTTGAAGGGACCAGAACGGGATTATGATGAGGATGGAGCGATTACGGCTTTACAGCGCGGGTTTCCCCATTTGATTGATCAGGTTCGCACAGGGAGAGCTGAATTTTTTGGACATGATCAAATTACAGTTTTTGATAGAACAGAAGCTACACGGGGTTGGGATGTAGCTAAAGGTGCGATCGCATCAGGGTTATATTCAGTAGTTGTTTTGGACGAAATTAACCCGGTTTTGGATTTGGGTTTGCTATCAGTTGATGAAGTGGTAAACACTTTAAAATCTAAACCCCAAGAATTGGAAATCATTACCACTGGACGCGCTGCACCCCAACAATTATTAGATATTGCGGATTTGCATTCGGAAATGAAACCCCACCACCACCCGATGGCCGCAGAACTTTTCATTGAAGGGATTGAAATTTATACGGGTGCAGGTAAGGGTAAATCTACTAGTGCTTTAGGTAAGGCTTTGCAAGCTATTGGCAGAGGTATCAATCATCCTGGCTCTACCCGTGTATTAATTATGCAGTGGCTCAAAGGTGGTAGTGGTTATACTGAAGATGCAGCGATTGCCGCTTTACAGCAATCCTATCCAGAAGTGGTAGATCATCAACGTTGTGGACGTGATGCTATTGTTTGGCGAAATTCTCGCCAAGATTTAGACTATATAGAAGCGGAAAGAGGTTGGGAAATTGCCAAAATTGCGATCGCTTCCGGAGTGTATAAAACTATTATTCTCGATGAACTCAATCCCACGGTTGATTTAGAATTGTTACCTGTTGATCCAATTGTGCAAGCCCTACTACGGAAACCTCGTGATACAGAAGTTATCATCACGGGCCGCTGTCAAAACCAGCCCGCTTATTTTGATTTGGCTAGTATTCACTCTGAGGTGTACTGTCATAAACACTATGCAAATCAAGGTGTAGAACTAAAACGAGGAGTAGATTTTTAAATTACGTGTATTACGATGCGATGGCTAGGTCTGCCGTAGACATCGCACTCTCAAAAAATATATTCTAGTACAGTCCGGCGTAAGTTAATGAACCATTTCGAATCTGACAAAAAGCTTATGCTGTATTCATTCTAAATTCTAAATTCATAAGAAAGCGGTACTAGTAGTCTGTCAAGAACTAATTGACGGGTTTATACGTTGCCATTTTGCTTCTTCCTTCTTCCTTCGTGTCCTATCTCTACGAGACGCTCCGCGAACGTGCCTATATCCCTCCGGTCCCGTCAGGGATACGTGGTTCGTTTCTTATCCGTCAAAATTTATTTGACAGACTACTAGTATTAATCTTGTCTTAATCTTGCTAACAATTCCTCACGAGATAAATTTATCAAAGAAAATTGCACTCATCCTCTTTGTTCCTTTAACCCAAACCGAATGGTATCATTATCGCACCCAAATAGCTGGCTGATGTAGCTGATTCTACCCCATCCCACTTTTAGAGCTTCAATCGCACAGATAACGAAGACGATCTTTTTCTAACAAAGACTGGTAGAGATGTTGTATTTTTGCTTCTACTTCGGATGACAAAATTATCTCATTATGGTATTTTGGTATGATAATATTCGAACATCAACGCTCTGACTACTTAAAATTCAAAAAATCAACTCTTGATTATTGAAAGATAACTAGTATTTAAATACTACACGTAAACCAATGCAGAGTAAAGTTGTCATAAATTGTATAGTTTTAACCAAAATATAACTTGGTGATAATCTAGTTCTATTATCTTTTCAAGAGAAGTTAACAATGCTGACCAAGCTGATCACAAGCAATATGAATCAAGTTCTACAATTGGGCGATCGCATTCTCCAGCCCACAGAGGTTTTATCATTATTGTCGGAATACCAGTTATTACCAGTATTATTTAAAGAAATCATCATTGATCAAGCGATCGCAGAAATTAACTGTACCCCAGAAGAAGAACAACTAGTCTGTGAACAGTTAGCCCAACAATATCAGGGACTAGAAAAAGAGAGTGAAAGTTTCCAAAAGTTGCAGATCGCAGGGGTACGACAATTAAAACTAGAAAAGTTCAAAGAAGCCACCTGGGATGGGGATTTAAACTCTTACTTCTTTCAACGGAAAACCCAGTTAGATCGGGTGATTTATTCCCTAATTACCACTTCAGAAGTTGGCATTGCTCAAGAAATTTACTTCCGTATCCAAGAGGGTGAACAGTCTTTTGCCGAATTAGCGCGGGAATATGCTCAAGGTCCCGAATCCCAGACAGATGGCTTAGTCGGACCAATAGATTTACAATCCCTCCATCCCACATTGGCAAATATCCTCGCCAAAAGCCAACCACAACAGCTATCAGCACCAACTCAAATTGGTAATTTGATAGTAATTGTTCGACTAGAAAAATTACTACCAGCTCAACTAGATCGTTCCACCCGACAACGGTTGCTAAATGAACGGTTTAATCAGTGGTTACAAGCACAAATGACAGAACAAAAATGTCAAATTCAGACAGTATAAATCGCCAAACATCAACTTTTTAGTAGACATAAAGTGAAATAACTAACTTAATAAACATGACTTATATTCAGAGTACCTTTGACGAATTCATTGCCAGCATTGAAGGGTTTGATCAATTACCCACTCAGGAAATCAGCAAACTCTCATCATCACAAATTCTCCAGCCTTTACGTTATCGTATAGGACAAAAAATTATTGGTAAAGAACAACTACCAGAACGGATAGCAATTATTTATCAAGGTAATGTGCGACTATTGGGATATGACCCCCAAACTCAATTACCCATTACTTTAAAACTACTACAACCAGGGGCAATAATCGGCGAAATTGCTTGGTTGCGTCAGATTCCTTGTGAAACAGCGATCGCTTCCACAGAAGTAGTCTGTTTAACCTGGAAAGTCCAAGATTATTTACAATTCCTCACCCAAAATCCCGCCTTTGCTAAAGCTCGTCGAAGTCAAAGTCACTTAATTGAAATATTTGATGTTTTGAGTTCACAGGTAGCACAAAAAGCCTTAGTTAATCACAACCTCAAAGACATTACCCAACAAGCTCAATTAGAGTCAAAAATTCATTATTTATCACCAGGAAAAACTTCCTTACAAGAACTAGAAAGCAATCGGATTTGGTTTGTGAGTGCGGGTAATTCTTTGGCAAATTTCCCCACTGGTTCTCGCATAGAAACCGAAGTAATTGAAGTTAAAGGAAACATTCCTGTTCGTTTATTGGGTATCAGTCCTGATGATTTATCATTACTTGATGGTATTCCCGTAGAATCAGAAACATTAGAAACTATATCAGCATCAGATAGCACCGGAACTAGTGAAATTCCCTACGCCCAAGAACAGGAATTTGTTCCCCCAACCACATCAAACAAGTCATCAAAAAATAAAAACTATCCATTTTTCCGGGGACAAGGAGAATTAGATGCCAGTCTGGCTTGTTTTCAAATGCTATCCAAGCATTTACAAATTCCCTTTCGGAAAGAAGTAGTTAAGCGCATTTTAACCGATCAAATTAAGCGTCAAGGTAGTATATCTTTTCAAGTTTGCGCTTATTTATCAGAACTAATTGGACTTAAATCCCAGCTAGTTGATGTGCCGGCTGTTTCCATTAACCGCATTCCTACACCAGCATTAATTCGCTATCGTGATAGTTTTGCTGTCATCTATGCAGTAGATGGAAAAAAAGTCGTTTTAGGTGTGCCATCTCAAGGTATTATCACCTGCCAAATTAGTCAATTGCTAGAAGAATTAGAAACCGACGAAACTAACTTACAACCACAAGTTAGATTGTTGTTACTTAGTGAGACAAAAGAAACACCTAAAGAACGCTTTGGTTTATCTTGGTTTGTTCCCTATTTATCACGTTACCGTCGGGTTTTAATAGAAGTATTTGTTGCTTCCTTCTTCGTCCAACTAGCTGCTTTAGCTAATCCTCTAGTTATTCAGCTAATTATTGATAAAGTCATCGTTCAAAATAGTATTAATACCCTGAATATTTTAGGGGTCTTACTATTAGCAGTGGGTGTATTTGAAGCAATATTAACCACATTGCGGACTTACTTGTTTGTAGATACCACCAACCGCATTGATATGAGTTTGGGGTCACAAATTATTGACCACTTACTTCGTTTACCACTCCGCTATTTTGATAAAAGGCCAGTTGGTGAGCTATCCACCAGAATCAATGAATTAGAAAATATCCGCCAGTTTCTCACAGGTACGGCTTTAACAGTAGTCTTAGATGCCCTATTTTCCGTAGTTTATATAGTTGTCATGCTGTTTTACAGTTGGCAACTAACTGTCGTAGGTTTAGGGACAATTCCTCTGTTTATAGTCGTTACATTAATTGCTGCTCCCACAGTGAGTAGACAATTAAGAACTAAAGCTGAACGTAATGCTGAAACTCAATCTTATTTGGTTGAGGTAATGTCAGGTATTCAAACAGTTAAAGCCCAAAATATTGAATTGCGCTCCCGCTTTTCCTGGCAAAAGAAATATGCTAAGTTTGTGGCCGCAGGTTTTAAAACTGTTCTTACTTCCACATTAGCTAACTCAACCAGTCAGTTTCTGAGTAAACTCAGCAGTTTATTAGTTTTGTGGGTGGGCGCTTATTTAGTGTTGAAAGGAGAATTAACATTAGGAGAATTAATTGCCTTTCGGATTATTTCTAGTTATGTTACTACCCCAATCTTACGCTTGGCACAACTTTGGCAAAACTTCCAAGAAACTGGTTTGTCTTTAGAACGATTAAGTGATATCGTTGACACACCACAAGAAGGAGAAATAGACAAGAATAATATTTCTCTTCCTCCCGTTACCGGTGCAGTTAAATTTGACAATGTTTCCTTCCGATTTGCTGCCAGTGGACCACTACAACTAAGCAATGTCAGCGTCGAATTTACCGCAGGTGAATTTGTGGGCATTGTCGGACAAAGTGGTTCAGGAAAAAGTACAATGATGAAATTACTGCTCAGACTTTATGATGCAGAATCTGGCAGAATTTTAGTTGATGGTTATGACATTGCCAAAGTAGAACTTTATTCTCTCCGGCGGCAAATCGGCGTAGTTCCCCAAGAGACGCTCTTATTTGATGGCACAGTTCAAGAAAATATTGCTTTAACTAATCCTGATGCCACAACTGAGGAAATTATTGAAGCTGCTCAAATTGCCGTTGCTCATGAATTTATTATGACCTTGCCAAATGGTTATAATACAAGAGTTGGAGAACGGGGATCAGCCCTTTCCGGTGGACAAAGACAGAGAATTGCGATCGCTCGTTCTGTCCTGCAAAGACCTAAAATATTAGTTTTAGATGAAGCCACCAGTGCCCTAGATTATCCGACAGAAAGACAAATTTGTCTGAACTTAGCTCGCGCCTTTAAAGGTAATACAGTCTTCTTCATTACCCACCGTTTGAATACTGTTAGTAATGCAGATACTATCGTCGTCATGGATAATAGTAGAATGATTGAACAAGGTAGTCATCAAGAACTCATGGCAGCTAAAGGTCATTATTTCTACCTTTATCAACAACAAGAAGTAAACTTGTAATTTGTCATTTATTGGTAGGGGTTTAGCATTGCTAAACCCTGTCAGTTGTTTAAATAAAATTCAACTGATACAGCGGTTTCCACTCTTATGAGGTACATCTTAGCCCCCTCATCGCTTGCGGGGAGGGGGTTGGGGGTGGGGTTCTTGTACCTCATAATACCGAGAAGTGCTGTAATTGATTAAAGATAAGATTACACACCACTAAATATTCAATCTAAAATCCAAAATCTAAACTCCAAAATTATTATGACTCAAATTAATGGTAAATACACCAACGGAAACGGCAATGGCAACGGCAACGGAAATGGCAAAGGATCATATAAAGATAAAGAGGCACAAGTATTAACATCTCCCAAACCTACTCCCAAACAGCCAAAACCCGACTTCAATTTTGATAACTTTGAGCAATCTGTAGTTCTCCGTCAATCCCCAATGTGGTCACGAACCATCATGATTACTCTCATGGGATTAGCTTGTTTTGGGATTATTTGGGCTTGTTTAGCGAAAATTGAACAAGTAGTTCCCGCAACCGGACAACTAAAACCAGAAGGAACAGTAAAAGAAGTCCAAGCTCCCATTAATGGAGTTGTAAAATCACTTTATGTGAAAGATGGAAAAGAGGTAAAAGCAGGGGATTTATTATTAACCTTCGATTCTATTGCTACCCTAGCAGAATTAAATTCATTGAATAAAATTCGCGGAGCTTTAATTCAAGAAAATAATATCTATCGGCGCTTAATGGGAGCAAGTACGGGCATAGATTCCGAACTAGCATTTTTACGCAGTAAACTACCAGGAGAATCCGCCTTTCTGCTCAAAAGTCGGGCTTCCTTAGTAGGAGACAATGAATTACTCCGTTCTCAATTAAAAAATTTACCTGGAGCATCAGGGACGGGAATTGATGAACAAGAACTATTAGCAGTTGCTAAAAAAGAATTAGCATCTCGTTCCAAAGCCGCAAATTTGGAAGTTTCAAAAACTAGAAAACAACTTTCTCAAACTCTATACAAATTGGACGATACTAAAAATGGGTTAGCAATTCAAAGTCAGATTTTAGAAAGTCTTAAAACCTTGGCTGAAGAGGGTGGTATTTCTAAACTACAGTATCTAAATCAAAAACAACAGGTACAAACGCTCAAAGCCGAAATATCACAGTTACAGGAAGAAGAAAAACGGTTAACATTTGATATTGATAAGGGAAAAGAGCAATTAACTAATACAGTTGCGAGTTCTGATAAAATTATTTTGGAAAAAATAGGTGCTAATAAACAACGTATTGCTGATATTGATAGTCAGTTCACAAAGATTATTTTACAAAATGAACAAAGTTTAGCAGATATCAGTAGCAAAATATCGCAAACACAATTAAATGTTAAATATCAAGAACTCCGCGCTCCAGTAGGAGGTATAGTTTTCGATCTTCAAGCTAAAAATCCGGGTTTTGTTGCCAATGCTACCCAAAAATTAATGCAAATTGTCCCTAAAGATAGTCTAATAGCGGAAGTTTTCATTACTAATAAAGATATTGGTTTTGTTAGAAAAGGCATGAATGTAGATGTGAGAATTGACTCCTTTCCTTTTAGTGAATTTGGCGATATCAAAGGTAAAGTAGTTAATATTGGTTCAGATGCTTTACCTCCAGATCAAAACCATCAATTTTATAGATTTCCAGCCAGAATCAAATTAGATAGACAACAACTAAGTCTCACTGGTCAAGAGAGAAAAATATCCTTACAGTCGGGGATGTCTATTAGCGCTAATATTAGGGTCCGTGAAGAACGTACAGTCATGAGTTTGTTTACGGAGATGTTTACCAAACAAATTGAGAGTTTAAATGAGGTACGGTAGGATTTTTTAAAGTTAGTTATTCGGTAGAGATGATTTATTAATTGTCTCTACTTTTTTCATATATAAATGAAATACAGATTGGAACGCAGATAAATAACTATGTATGGCTGCAAAAAGCACATTTATTGTAGGGGTTTAGCACTGCTAAACCCCTACGTATGTTTGATTTTCAGTAAAAATACAAGTAATCAGTGTATTAAATATTTTATCCCATAGTATATATAATTCAGTAGTTTTAATGTATTAATTTAATATGCTACATTACTTTATTAGCTGCTAAAACCTTGACAAAATTAACCTTTCTATTTAACTCATGTATGATAATATTTGTAAATTTCTAGCTGAAAATTTCAAAGACGACTTAGCAACATGGTTACTAGGTTCACCAATTAAATTAACAGAACTTAGTCCTACAGAATTATCCAATGAACCAATTAGAGCCGATTCACTCATCCTGTTACAATCGGATGAATTAGTTCTACATATCGAATTTCAAACCGACACGGACAAAGATATACCCTTTAGGATGTTAGATTATCGAATCAGGGGTTATCGTCGGTTTCCTGACAAAAAAATGCGTCAAATAGTCATTTATTTGCGAAAAACAGGGTCAGAATTAGTCAATGAAAACAGTTTTAGATTAGAAAATACTTACCATCAGTTTGATGTAATCCGTCTATGGGAACAACCTACAGATAAATTTATGACTGTTCCGGGTTTATTGCCTTTTGCTGTGCTAAGTCAGACAAAAGATCCTACAATGGTATTGACCCAGGTAGCGCAAGCTGTGGAAGCAATTACCAACCAACAGCAACAAAAAAACATCGCTGCTGCCACTAGTATCTTAGCAGGTTTAGTCTTAAAAAAAGATGTAATTAGGAAAATTCTTAGGAGTGAGATTATGCGCGAATCAGTCATTTATCAAGAAATCCTCGAAGAAGGTAAAGTTGAAGGTAAAGTTGAAGGTAAAGCTGAAACAATCAGAAAATTGGCTTTGAATTTGTTACGAATTGGGATGAATTTAGAACAAATTGCTGAAGTTACGGAATTATCTCTTGAGGAAGTTCAAGCTTTACAAAGTTTGGTATAGTTAACATTGAAAAAATCTATTTCTCTTTACCATAAGATATAAGATCCCCGACTTCTTAAAGAAGTGGGGGATCTGAAACTCTCACCAAACAAAAAAAACCCCCAAGAGGGGGATTGTCGGTTATTCGAGTGGAGTGAACAACTAAGTAATTAATACCTAGAGTAAATACAGTAATCCGAACAAAATAATCCAAATTACATCTACAAAGTGCCAGTAAATTTCTGCTGCTTCAATACCAAAGCGCTGTTCATTGCTGTAGTGACCGGGAGTACGCGATCGCCACAACACTGCTAAAATTGCTAAAACGCCGATAGTGACGTGCAAACCGTGAAAACCAGTCAACACATAAAATGAACTAGCAAATAAATTGGTAGTTAGACCAAACTCCAAATGAGCATATTCATAAATCTGACCTGCTAAGAAAATTGCTCCCATAGCTGCGGTAATTGCCAACCAAATCCGCATTCCCTTTGTATCATTCTTTTTAATAGCAGTATCAGCATTGTGCATAACAAAACTGCTGGCTATCAAAATAGAAGTATTCACAGTAGGTAACAACAGTTCTAAATCTGGTGTCCCTGCTGGTGGCCACACAGGGATAGTAGAACGAAAAACAAGGTATGCACCAAACAAACCCATAAAAATCATCCCTTCAGCCACCAAGAACATAAATAGACCAGTCAAACGATGATCTGGATGTGCTTCGTGATGAGAAACGGCTGTATGGTGATGATTTAGTTCAGTTTTTGCGGTATCAATTGTTTGACTTTGCATGAATTTTAAAATTGGTAACTGGTAATTGGTGATTACTGATAGAAGGCCCAGGTCATTATTGCTCTGGCTCCTAAAGTGCTGATTCAGTTTGGGGAGTTAATACAGCTTCAGTTTCCACCCGTTCTTCACTCACCCCGTAATCGTAAGGGCCAGTAGTCAAAACCGGAAGAGTTTCAAAATTCTCAATACTGGGAGGAGAAGAAGTCATCCATTCTAAAGTCAGCGCTTGCCAAGGATTATTACCGGCTTTCTCTCCATAGAACCAACACCAAACAGCATTGACGATAAATGGTAATGTGGAAACCGCCAATATATAAGATCCGTAGGTACAGATTTGATTCAAACTTGTGAACTTGGGATCATATTCAGCAATCCGACGATTCATACCCATCAAACCCAGTTTGTGCATGGGTAAGAAAGTCATATTTAAACCAATAATGGTGAAGGCAAAATGTACCTGTCCCCAAAACTCGTTCATTTTCCGTCCCGTCATTTTCGGGAACCAGTGGTAAATAGCCGCAAAGATACCTAATACGCTACCACCAAATAGAACATAATGAAGATGCGCTACTACAAAGTAAGTATCGTGAACGTGAATATCAAAAGGAACTGCGGCCAACATCACACCACTAATACCACCAATCACAAAAGTTCCTAAAAAGCCGATAGCAAACAACATGGCACTAGTGAAGCGGATTTTGCCACCCCAGAGAGTTGCTAACCAACCGAAAATTTTAATCCCAGTGGGAACAGCAATGATCATGGTCGTGATCATAAAAAACATCCGCAACCAACCGGGGACACCGCTGGTAAACATATGATGCGCCCAAACGATTAACCCTAAAAAGCTGATAGCTAGAGATGAAAAGGCGATCGCTTTATAGCCAAAAATCGGTTTGCGGGCGTGAATTGGGATAATTTCCGAAATTGCCCCAAAGAAAGGCAAAATCATAATATAAACCGCTGGGTGGGAATAAAACCAGAACATATGCTGATAGACAACAGGATCTCCCCCACCAGAAGGATTAAAAAATGTTGTTCCTGCCAACAAATCAAAACCTAGCAAAATCAAAGCCGCTGCTAATACAGGTGTAGATATCAGCACCAAAGCCGAAGTTGCTATCATTGACCAACAAAACAACGGCATTTGATAAATGCCCATACTGGGAACACGCATTTTCCAAAGGGTGACGAGAAAGTTAATCGCCCCCAAAATCGAAGAAGTCCCCAATAGCAGCACACTCATAATCCAAATCCCCTCTCCCACCTGGCCTGTCACCAAACTCAGCGGTGGGTAAGAAGTCCAACCAGCATCAGGGGCATCACCTACTGCTAAACTAGCAACCAGTAATACACCCGCTGGGGGAACCATCCAAAAAGCCACAGCATTGAGGCGAGGAAAGGCCATATCTCTCGCGCCAATCATCAGCGGGATCAAATAGTTAGCAAATCCCGCCCCTGTTGGCACAATCCACAGAAAGATCATGATTGTGGCATGGAGTGTAAACAGGCTGTTATAGACTTCTGGCGTGACAAAATCTACTTCTGGAGTGCGTAATTCTGTCCGCACCAAATCAGCCATGACACCGCCAATGCAGTAGAAAACAAACGAGGTGACTAAGTATTGAATCCCAATCACCTTATGGTCGGTACTAAAACCAAAAAAGTCGCGCCAATGCCTTTCCTCATGTTCTTCCACAGGGTTAGGAATATTAGCAGTTTCTTGTAATTGTGCTTGTGTCATATTTTAAAGGAGGAGTCAGGAGTCAGGAGTCAGGAGTCAGGAGGAAGAAAGAAGAAGGAATTTTTTCCCCCTTACTGTCTGTGCCTGTAGCTTCTTTCCCCTGCCTGAATGTATAACGTAAAGGTTTAAAAGCTTATTTTGTAACTTCTGCAACTGTTGTAATTTCTAAACTACTTAATTTGATGCAGAATTTCTGGGTGAATCCCCATATCCTTAGTGTAAGGAGAGAGAAATTCATCAGCAGTCATTGCCATTGAATTCATCGCTACAGTTTGATTGGGAATATCTTTACTAGCAAGTAACTGTTCTTGCATCCAACTATCAAAAGCTTCCTGTGACTCCACCACTACTTGGCTTTTCATTACCCCGTGATAAGGACCACATAGTTCAGCACAAATAAGTTGATAATCACCCGCTTTTCTAGGAGTAAAACTAAGATTGGTTTGTCTACCAGGAATAGCATCCTGTTTAATCCGAAATTCTGGAACCCAAAAGGCATGGATGACATCATTGGCTGTCATGTTGATTTCCACTTTTTTGCCAATGGGGACATGAAGTTCACCAGTAGTCAAATCTGTATCTGGATAGTTGAATATCCAAGCATATTGCATTCCAGTGACGTTGATGATTAATTCGGCTGGTTTATTAACTGCATCAGAGTTGTTATCTAGTTGTGATTCTTGTACAGACGCATCTGCATTAATTAAAGTGGCAGCCATTGCCGTTCCGGGCATATTCATCGCCTCTTTCATCATCGGTGCGGCATGAGCCGAATGGGGATCAAAACCGCCAATGCTGTTATATACGTCAAAACTGTAGATAGAAATACCGATGACGATAATTGCGGGGATCGCCGTCCAGAGTATCTCTAGTGGTACATTACCTTCAATTGGTGGACCATCTTCATTGTCACCAGCTCGACGACGATATCTAATAACAGCGTAAATTAAAACACCTTCAACAATCAAAAATATGCCTGTAGAAACAGTCATCATGGTGTTGAATAGACCATCTATCAAAGGAGCTTCATCGGTGGCCGCTACAGGTAACAGACTGTTATTTTGACCGTACCAGAGACTGGTGAGGGTGAGGACAATGCCAATGAGTAATGTCCAGATTGCATTTGGAATTTTCACGGCTGATTTTTTGATGAATTGACTAATTTATTGGAAAGTTACCATACTTATTAAAGTAACTCCACTTACTAAGGTAGTGCAGGTGATGAGATAAAGCATCGGCTGGTCTGAAATCTTTATTAATTTTTTTAATTAAGATCACAATTTTGAGTAGAAGAGGGATGAGTTGTATTGCCCAAGGTAGATGACAATTAGTCAAAAAATTTGCAGAAATTCCTATCGATTACTATTGATCAATTTTTTTATCTGCAAAACCGCACGAAATCTTACAGCAAAAACTAGCTAAAGTGATCCAAAGTATAAAGGAAAGCTAATTTCTACATTCTGACCCAATACTTTTCGGTTAAGGAGTGTAGAGACTTTCCATAGAACGTCTCTACAAGGGTTTTCTGTTCACGAATTTTCCCTAACCGAACATTATTGCATTCTGACGTATGCGCTAGGGTGATTAGAAGTTGGTACTAAATCAAAATAGAAAATTTTCAATTTCCAGCATAAGCGGTCTGAAGGTATTGTTAATGAACGAATTTGTCCTAGAACAACAAAATGAAGCGGCAACAGTAGCACAACAGCCCCAGGAGATGATTCGGCGCTTGGTGTGGAAAATATGCGTAGCTACCTTAATTTTGATGGCTATAGGCAGTGCTACCCGCGTGATGAATGCCGGACTTGCTTGCCCTGACTGGCCTTTGTGCTATGGGGAGTTAATTCCAGCCAAACAAATGAATCTGCAAGTGTTTTTGGAGTGGTTTCATCGTTTGGATGCAGCTTTAATTGGCTTTAGTGCGATCGCCCTTGCTAGTTTATCCTGGTGGCATCGTCGTTCCCTACCCAAATGGCTGCCTTGGGCATCTACATTTGCCCTATTTTTAATAGTCTTCCAAGGGATTTTGGGAGCGTTGACTGTGACGGAATTGTTGCGGTTTGATATTGTTACCGCCCATTTAGGAACGGCACTGCTATTTTTCACCACGTTGTTAATTATCGGTACAAGTCTCACCCCCTATCAAGGAACGGGAACTGTAGGTAAGTTGCCTTGGGTGAGTTTCGCTGCTGCTGTTTTTGTCTATTTGCAAAGTCTACTTGGAGCAATAGTTGGTTCTCGCTGGGCTTTACACCAATGTTTGGCAGGTGACCAACTTTGTGATGTCATGTACAGTCATATTTTTGGCGTAGTACCACCTACTATCGCTACTTTGGCAGTAGTTTTGATTTCTTGGCGGACACCGGCCTTACACCCAGCTTTGCGGAAACTGGCAAATATGGCGGGTGGTTTGTTAATTTTACAACTCTTATTAGGTGTGGCTACGTTCCGTTTACATCTACAAGTTGAACCTCTCACCGTTTCTCACCAAGCTATCGGTGCGACTTTACTGGGTACTTTGGTAGTATTCACAGTTTTATCATTACGGGATGGTTTGCTTCCTCAGTCACAAACACAGTAACTCATGGCGTAAATCCATAAATTCTGATTTCTATGTCCTCACAGCCATCGGTTTGCTGACCAGTTCTTGAAAAATAAGGAAAAAGACCTAACTTGACACTCTCAGGTTTAAAGACACTGAGATTCTGCTAACAGAGAAAAACTCTCGCTGCGGCCGTCAAACGCCTGCCTAAACACTCAAAACAACTACCGACACTACCGATGTTGTCATCGCGTTTACTTTGATTGTTTCTAATGTTTTCAGAATCCATCACTAAGCCAAATCGCGGTACGCTCTACAACCTGCCATTGCTCACTCTTTCTTGTCATACTGCCGTTAGGACTTGAACCTAACCGTTGTTTCACGGGAGTCGGGATTTCTCCGATACTAGGATGCTTCAACACGTAGATGTTTTTGTTCTTACTCACGTTTTGATTTTACCACAAATATCACGGCGACTAAATTCGCTCGTGTCGCTTCCCTCTCAGGGCTGAGTCCACTGAGTTTCCCACTTACCGCGAGGTCTTATGATTGAGACTAATGTCTCTCGTCGTCAGCACGACACATTTCTCCAAGTAGTTCAAAGTTACTACCAGCTAACCAAACCCCGAATTATTCCCCTGTTGTTAATTACTACGGCTGGGAGTATGTGGATAGCTGCTAAGGGTGAGGTAGATCCCTGGTTGTTAATTATTACAATGATTGGCGGAACTTTGGCGGCAGCCAGTGCCCAAACTATTAACTGTATCTATGATAGAGATATAGATTACGATATGGAACGGACGCGTCACCGTCCTATACCTTCTGGCAAAGTACAACCCCGTGATGCTTTAATTTTTGCGATCGCACTGGCTGTCCTTTCTTTTACTCTCCTCACCGTTTTTGCCAATCTTTTATCCGCATTTTTAGCCTTCTCTGGCATCATTTTCTATATTTTAGTTTATACTCACTGGCTTAAACGCCATAGTACGCAAAATATCGTTATTGGTGGTGCAGCCGGGGCAATTCCCGCTTTAGTGGGTTGGGCGGCAGTGACAGGCACGTTAAGCTGGTCTGCTTGGCTAATTTTTGCCATTGTCTTTTTGTGGACACCTCCCCATTTCTGGGCTTTGGCTTTGATGATTAGTGATGATTACGCTAAGGTAGGTATTCCGATGTTACCTGTAGTAGCTGGTAATGAAGCAACTGTCCGGCAAATTTGGTTTTATACAGTGATTACCGTAACTGCTACTATTTTGCTGTTTTATCCCTTACACGCCAGCGGTATTGTTTATGCTGTTATTGCCTTGACTTTAGGTGGGGTATTTTTCCATAAGTCTTGGCGCTTGCTACAAGATCCTGAAGATAAGACCATAGCAAGGGAGTTATTTTTGTACTCTATTTCCTACATGATGCTGTTGTGTTTAGGAATGGTGGTTGATAGTTTACCAATGACTCATCATTTGCTACAACAATTGCACTTGTAATCATAGAGATAGATCCCCGACTTCTTTGAGGATACTGCTGGCGAATAGGGGGTCACACCCCCTGACAGGTGTAGGTTTTTTACATTGTCTTGAGGGCAAGACTTGGAGGACAAGAGGACAAGACAGACAAGGTGACAAGGGAGGAAAACCGGACAAGAAATGGATGATTGGTCATAAAACAAACCATAAATTGGGTATTTTATGGATAAAATCCTCCTTGTCTACTATCCCTCCTTGTCTTCCTGGTCTTGCCTTTACAGAGAA
>JANMEE010000227.1:0-5575 GCA_031376645.1 Dolichospermum sp. OTE_75_concoct_329_sub
TGTAGATATCATCGCCTAAACCACCATTGAGGATATCATCGCCTAAACCACCATTGAGGATGTCGTTACCAGCACCACCATTGAGGATGTCGTTACCAGCACCACCATTGAGGATGTCGTTACCAGCACCACCATTGAGGATGTCGCTACCATCACCACCATTGAGGATGTCGTTACCTTCAGCACCATTGAGGGTGTCGTTACCTTCAGCACCATTGAGGGTGTCATCGCCATCAGTACCTTCCAATAAAAAGTTACCAACAAAATTACTGGTTGTTAAAGTACCAGTTAATCCTGTCACCTCAATGATGGCATCCGTATCTGCATCAAAGCCGGCTGTACCATCATTAATAACGACAAAGGTACGATTATCAAAGGTAAATTGAGCAGCAGCGTTAACTCCAAAATTATCGGAGGTTAAATTGATGGCAATTTCATTGACATCAAACGTTGCAACAGTTCCCGCATCAAAGAATTGGTTTACCGGAGTGGAAACAGAGAATAAATCATTACCAGCATCAAAGTCGGTAATCACATCAAAGCTATTGAAGACGGAATCAGCTAAGTTGCTGTAGTCAAAACTGTCTGCTCCTGGTCCTCCAGTCAGTGTATCTTTTCCCAGCCCCCCAATTAGGATGTCATTACCTGTACCACCATTAAGGGAATCCCTAGCTTCACCACCATTGAGGGTGTCATTGTCATCTTCGCCATTAAGGATATCCTGATATTGACTACCTACAAGATTGTCATTTCCGGCTCTACCCTCTAAACTGATTGCTAGTAAGTCGTCTGGTACCTGCTGTACGTCACTGAAATCAATAGCATCGTTATAAACAGTACCTATGACTGATTCAACGTTTTTGAGGTTGTTACTGTTACTATTGGCGATAGAAAGTCCTACGGCACTCTTGGAATAGTAAACCACGTCATATCCTGTCCCCCCATCTATAACGTCATTAGCTCCACCAGCGATAAGGAAATCATTTCCACCCCCACCATATATTTCGTTGCTGCCATTGTTACGTCCGGCAAGTACATCATCTCCTGCAAGACCGTATATTTGAACAGCGCCGATAGTGGGATTATTTTCATCAGCATAAATATAGTCCCCGGCAATAGTTCCCGTGTAGCTTGCACCACCAACCTCTACCTTGCTGCTGAAGTTACGGAGTTTACTGATTACAGCGTGAGTCTCATTGGTATTGTTAGTGAACAAACTTTCTATAAATTGCGCTATACCAACACTTTGACCCTGTACTGTTGGTAACATTTCGGGATCTATGTAAATTCTCAAAAAAGTTGAGGATTCATTGGTTTGGTTGCTGTACGCTACTTCTACACCCGTTCCATTAATACCCGACACTAATGTATACTTGTAAGCCTGATTGTCAGTTAGCTTGGGAAGTGTGATGATATCTATCCCTGGTTGAAAATCCATAATTTCTACTATGGATCTTGTTTGTGTTATGTTAACTGTTCCCCAACCTTCTTTTGCTTGGTCAGCGAAGAATTTATTGATACCCGCCTCAGCGTTCTTCCACTCCAGTATGTCTAAGCCAGCATTGATACCAATATTAGCTAAATCATTAACGAGGTGTGCTCCGGTAGCGACTAGATCAATTGTCGCATTGGCTCCCGCTGCGGCTGACTGAGTACCCAACGCCGAAATAACTGGTAACCCAGCTACACCATCTACTACTGCATGTGCGCCTATTGCTGCAACATCAATGAGAGCACCTGCAACAGCAGCACCAACATCCGCAGCGATACGTAAACCATACACCAACCAATCAGGTTCTACTAAAGATAAAGCCAAATTTTTTAGTGCGCCAGCATTAAAATCCAGTCCGACTGTACCTGATGCTCCTTCAACGGATATGTTGAATATATCACTGCCTTGAAAACCTGTAACTTTTTGTGAGGTGGTTAAGCCATCATAGGATCTGAGTTGGAAAATGTCAGCACCAAAACCGCCTGCAACATTGATGTTAAAGTATTCGGGTCTTTCTAGAACGTAAAACTGAGACTCTGTACTGTGTCCGGTTGCATTATACTCTTTGAGTTCAATGATTCCTCTGAGAGAAACGGTACTGCTCGTATCATCCCACTTGCCTGGTTGTAGATAGTTGATATAAGCATAATCTTGGTTTCCACCCCAATTATCTGGTGTACCTGGATACCAGTTAGTGTAAGCAGAAGTTTCACCGTTTGCCCACTTGAACTCGCCTTCCGTTACCTGATCTGTGAACCCAATCCACAGTTGTTCAGTAGGACCAAAGGTAGTGACTAACCAGTCTTGTTCTGCTTGTGAGTTAATAGTGACAAGATTTCCCCCTAAACTCTGGGCTTGTGCTTGGGCTTTTTGCCATGTTTCACTGCTACTGAGGATATAGAGAGAATCCTTAAACTTGTAGCTATTAGTCGGCAAGGGGACAGTACCGATTGTACCGTAGGTATTACTATAGCTTGAGCCAATGGCTTGGGCTGTAGCTCCATCTCTGACAAAAATATTCGCACCCAGAGCTTGACCATTATTTGCACCAGTACCACCTGCGACTGTGTTGTTAGTAAAATTGCTCCTGCTCAGGGTTAAACTTGCGCCAGAGTTGACGAAAATAGCACCGCCTAACCCAGCGCCACCACCACCTCTACCACCATTAGCTCCGGCGACACCACTGGTATCACCATACCATTCACCGCGTTTACCACCAGCACCAGCAGTACCATTGCCACCGAATTGACCAGTAGTACCAGCACCGCCGCCAGCGCCCTGGTATTTATCTGACCATTTAGCACCGGCTCCACCGCCGCCACCGCCGCCTCCACCACCGGCTCCAAAACCACCAGCACCACCAGCACCACCAGCACCGCCATTCCAACTAGAAGAACCACCATTATGGTCGCCGCCAGCACCACCGCCACCACCGGCTCCACCTACTCCAAAACTACCAGCACCGCCAGCACCGCCAGGACGGCCAGGACCGCCCTCTACTATCAGCCCGCCAGCACCACCTGATGAACCGGTACCACCATTGAATCCTCCACTTCCACCTCCGGCTAGACCGTTAATACCATTACGGTTTGTACCGTAATATTCTCCCCCATTACCACCTAAACCTGCATTGCCATTGGCATTACCGCCGATGACTCTGTTACCCGTAAAAGTGACATTATTAAGGGTGACATTTCCTGCATTAATAAACAGTGCCCCCCCAGCACCTAAACCACCGCCACCACCACCGGTACCATCGCCTCCTTTGGCATAACCGTTAGCAAAGGTCAGTCTGGAGAAATTAACATTAGCCCCATTGACTGAAATAATTTGAAGGGCATTTTGACCGCTAATAGTGCTGTTACCATCATCAACAAAATTGATATCGTTGCCTGTATTCAGATTACCAAGAGAGCTTGCGAGATTAATTGTGCCACTGACGCTGTTCAAATCTATGGTATCTACTCCAGCCGCATTACCCGCATCAATGATGGCTTGGCGGAGTGAACCTGCACCACTGTCGTTATTGTTGGTGACTGTAAATTTTGCCATGAAAATAACCCTGTATTAATTCGTAATTGAATAATTAATTACCCAGTTTACCCAACCCTGTACCAATTTCCGTACCAAGAAATACTGACTTATGACCGACTTATGACCGATTTTTCTGAAGTCACATTAATAGAGACAAACAAATATACAATCAAAAATATACTCTTATGTAGGGCTTGCTGATTAAAGCTGAAACCCTTGTACAAATAGTGATTGAAGTCTATAAATGGGAAAAAAGTGCAAGACAATGGGGTAAAATGGGTAAAAATCCTCACATAATATAGAGAAAATGTATAAAAAAATTGAAACTCTACCTACCCCCATAGAAAAGTTTAAACTGCCATTTGAGGGGCAGTTGGCAGAAGATAATAGATGGGTAATAATGGCGAATTTAATTCCGTGGTCAGAATTTGAAGATGAATATGCGAAACAATTCACGATAGAAATAGGCGCACCAGCAAAGTCTTTTCGAATAGCCATAGGATCTTTAATAATCAAAGAAAGATTGGGTTTAAGTGATAGAGAAACAGTAGAACAAATAAGAGAAAATCCATATCTACAATACTTTATAGGATTGAATAGCTATAGTAATAAAGCACCATTTGAGGCATCAATGTTAGTTCATTTTAGACAAAGAATAGATATAGAATTAGTGAACAGAATGAATAGAAGCATGGTTAATAATCATGAAAATAAAATCAGTGAGGAAGAAACAGAAAAAAAGTTATTAGTGTGGAAGCAGGAGAAGAAAAAATAGATGAAGATAAAAATAAAGGGAAATTAAAATTAGATGCAACTTGTGTACCAGCAGATATTAAATATCCAACAGATTTAGGATTATTAAATCAAGCCAGGGAGCAGACAGAAGAAATAATAGATATTCTGTATGAAGAATTGGATAGAAACAAAAATAAAAAACCAAGAACTGACAGAAATACAGCTAGAAAAGAATATCTAAACGTCGCTAAAAAACGAAAACCATCGAAAAAACAAAAAAGAAAAGCCATAAAAAAACAACTACAATACCTGAAAAGAAACTTAGGACATATAGATAGACTAATAGCACTGGGAGCCAAGCTGGAGTGGCTAAGTAGTCAAAAACATAAAATACTATTAGTGGTAAATGAAGTATACCGACAACAATTATTCATGTATGAAAATAGTCTGATTCGTGTTGACGATAGAATTGTGAGTTTAACACAACCTCATGTCCGTCCAATTGTCAGGGGAAAAGCTGGTTCCTCAGTGGAATTTGGAGCCAAGTTATCAGCTAGTTGTTACGAAGGATATGTATTTTTAGACCGGATTAGTTGGGATAATTTTAATGAATCGGGTGACTTGAAAGCACAAGTAGAAGCGTTTAAAGCTGCAACAGGATACTATCCAGAATCAGTACACGTAGATCAAATTTATCGCACCAAGGATAATAGAAAATGGTGCAAAGAAAGAGGGATTAGAATTAGTGGTCCACCACTAGGAAGACCACCAACAAATGTCAGCAAAGAAACCAAAAAGCAGGCACAATTAGACGAAAGAGATCGTAATTGTATTGAAGGTAAATTCGGAGAAGCCAAAAGAAGATATAGTCTTGACCGAATGATGACTAAACTTTCTAATACTTCAGAAACAGCCATTGCCATAACTTTTTTAGTCATGAATCTTTCCGCATTACTGCGGCGGATTATTATGACTTTTTTTTGTATCTATTTTAGAAAATACTATGTTTTTCCTATTTTTAGATTTGAATGATTAGAAAATATTATATTTATTCAAATTGGTTCATATAATTAATTATGTTTTCACCTACAAGCATTGTTAATTGATTCTTGGTCTGGCTTAAAATACGACTTTTTCAGCAAGCCCTATGTAAAGCAAATAATCAAAAAACACCAATGTCCAGATCACTATGCGTTCATCATCATTGCATTGATAAAGTTAAGGTAGCAGTTACACATAATGGCTATCCCCATCAAAGAGCCTTAGCTCATGATACCGGATTGTCCTTAACCACAGTTAGTAATTTCCTCACTG
>JANMEE010000245.1:0-7109 GCA_031376645.1 Dolichospermum sp. OTE_75_concoct_329_sub
CCTCAAGAGCGTCTTGCTTTCATGCTAGATGACTCTCAAATATCCATTTTATTAACTCAAACATCACTAATTGAAAAACTACCATCAAATAAAGCTCATATCCTTTGTTTAGAATCTAATACCCAAATCATTAGCTATGAAAGTAATGATAACCCCATTTGTCATGGCAATGCTGATCATCTTGCTTACATCACTTATACCTCTGGTTCAACAGGTCAGCCTAAAGGTGTTTGCATCATCCATCAGGGAGTTGTGCGGTTAGTAAAAAACAATAATTACGCCAACTTAAATTCCGAACAAACTTTTCTCCAATTAGCTCCTATTTCCTTTGATGCCTCAACTTTTGAGATTTGGGGTAGTTTACTCAACGGAGCAAAATTAGTTATTTTTTCGGCATATACTCCCTCATTAAGAGAATTAGGACAAGCTATCCGACGTTACCAAATTACGACTCTGTGGCTGACGGCCGGACTATTCCATCTGATGGTAGATGAGCGAGTAGACGATTTAAAGTCTTTACATCAACTGTTAGCAGGTGGTGATGTTTTATCTATTTCTCATGTGCAGAAGCTTCATCAAATTGCCGAGAATTGCCAAATTATTAACGGTTATGGTCCAACGGAAAATACCACTTTTACCTCTTGTTACCCGATCACAGAATTAGCACAACTGGATAACTCTGTCCCTATCGGTAGACCAATTAATAACACCCAAGTTTACATTCTTGATCAACATCTTAATCCCGTTCCCATTGCTGTACCAGGTGAACTTTATATTAGCGGTGATGGATTGGCAAGAGGTTATCTTAACCAACCAGAATTAACCAAAGAAAAATTTATTACTAATCCATTTAGAGAAGGAAAATTATATAAAACAGGAGACTTGGCTCGCTACTTACCCGATGGCAATATTGAATATATTGGACGCATTGATCATCAGGTCAAAATTCGGGGCTTTCGCATTGAGTTAGGAGAAATTGAAACTATTTTAAATCAACATCCTGATATCTCAAATGCAGTAGTTATAGTTCGTGAAGACAATCCGCAAGACAAAAGAATAATTGCCTACATTACTTCTGAAAACCAAGCAATATTAACTCAATCAGAACTGCGTCAATTTGTCAAACCGAAATTACCAGAGTACATGATTCCGTCGGTATTTGTCATGCTAGAAACATTACCCCTCACACCCAATGGCAAAGTAGATCGTCGCGCTCTCCCCATTCCTGAGCAAATTCGGCATGAAACAGAGGAAACCTTTGTTACCCCGCGCAATGAATTAGAACAGCAACTGACAAAAATTTGGGAAGTAATTTTGGGGATTCAACCAATTAGCATCAGAGATAATTTCTTTAACCTGGGGGGACACTCACTCTTAGCTGTCAGGTTACTTGCCCAAATTGAAAAAACATTCAGCATAAATTTACCCCTAGCTGCGATCTTCCAATCACCAACGATTGAGGAACTAGCCAATATTCTTGATTCCCAAGGATGGTCATCACCCTGGTATTCTCTTGTGCCTCTGCAACCAAAAGGTTCTCGTCCCATTTTGTTTGGCATCCATCATTTTTATTTCCAAGACTTAATCCGTCATTTGGGAGAAGAACAGCCCGTTTATTCGCTCCATTATGCTATAGCATCACCAGTAAATCAGCCACTGACTTTACCGAAAATGGAAGACTTGGCAGCCCATTATATTCAAGAAATGCAATTGCTTCAACCACAAGGTCCTTACTTTTTAATGGGTTCTTCTTTCGGTGGTGTAGTTGCTTACGAAATGGCTCAACAGCTTATCGCTCAAGGTCAACAGGTATCTCTACTAGCGTTGTTTGACAGTTCTATACAGGGGGGTAATCTCAAACTCTTATCCTTCTCCCATTGGCTAACTTTACTATGGAATCTAGGATTTTCAGAATTTTGGAAAAGAGCCAAATCTCGCATAAAAACTAAATTCAATCAACTTATTTCTCGATATCTTCCCACGACTAACAGGACAAAACCCTTTAATTCTCAGTATTTACCTCATATTTTTAATGAGGATCTAATAAAAGCGATTTGGAATGATTACACCCCCAAATCTTATTCAGGTCGAGTGGTTTTGTTTAAGGCAATTAATATTGTTGATGTTGGTACTTCTATTATCTATAGCGTTGAGCCACCGGAAGTGGTATGGAGAAAATTTGTAAATGGAGAGTTAGTAGTTCATGAAGTTCCTGGTAATCACACTAGTATATTAGAAGATCCTAATGTTCAGATAATAGCTGAAACATTAACCCAGTATATTAAGGAACAAAACCCACATCTGTGAGTTTTAAAACAACACGGTGGTTACTGAGCTTCTCGATAGCGGAGCATGGCGTTAACCATAGTGGGGACTTTGTTTGTGTAGCTGTAATAGAAGGATGGGCATCTTGCCCATCCCACAAGATTGGATAGCGTAGAACAAGCTCTGCTGCAAGCAGTTCATCTTTTTTGTGTAATTCTGTTAGTCTTTATCTAACCGCAGCACAGCCATAAAAGCCTCCTGGGGTACATCCACTGTACCTATAGACTTCATCCGTTTTTTACCTTTGGCTTGCTTTTTCAACAGTTTCTTTTTCCGGCTGATGTCGCCCCCGTAGCATTTAGCCAGGACATCTTTCCGCATCGCCGATATACTTTCACTGGCAATAACTTTTGAGCCAATAGAAGCTTGAATGGGGACTTTAAATTGATGGCGGGGAATTAGTTCTTTGAGTTTTTCCGCCATAGCTCTACCGACATTGTAAGCCTTATCCCTGTGGACAATCATGGCTAGGGAATCCACAGGATCACCGTTAATTAGAATATCCAATTTCACCAAAGGATTTTCTCGGTAGCCAATCAGATGATATTCCATACTGGCGTAACCGCGAGAACGAGATTTCATTTGATCAAAAAAGTCAGTGACAACTTCAGCCAAAGGTAACTCATAAGTTAGTGTAGTCCGTCCTTGGGTGAGATATTTCATATCTTTGAAGACTCCCCGGCGATTTTGCGACAACTCCATTAAAGAACCGACGTAGGTTTCTGGAGTAATCATTTCGACTTTGACATAGGGTTCTTCAATTCTCTCGCGCTCATTCGGTTCAGGTAAGCGGCTAGGATTATCAATGTAGAGTTCTTCACCCTTGTTGGTGACAACTTTGTAAACTACCGATGGTGCGGTAATAATTAAATCTAGGTTAT
Organism: Dolichospermum sp. OTE_75_concoct_329_sub; assembly: GCA_031376645.1. Taxonomy (GTDB): domain Bacteria; phylum Cyanobacteriota; class Cyanobacteriia; order Cyanobacteriales; family Nostocaceae; genus Dolichospermum. The sequence goes on from JANMEE010000245.1 coordinate 3,207, forward strand.
ACTCACGTTCCAAGCGTTCCTGAACAATTTCCATGTGCAGCAATCCCAAAAACCCGCACCGGAAACCAAAACCCATAGCACTAGAGGTTTCTGGTTCATAGTGTAATGCGGCATCATTGAGTTCCAGTTTTTCTAAAGCTTCCCGCAAGTCTTCAAACTGATCTGCATCTATGGGGAACATCCCACAAAATACCATAGGATTTGCTTCCGCGTAGCCAGGTAAGGCTTCGGTGGCTTTGTTTTTACACAGGGTAATTGTATCTCCTACCCGTGCATCAGCCACAGCCCTAATTGATGCTCCTAAATAACCTACTTCTCCAGCATGAAGTTCTTCAACTTGCTTTTGACTAGGAGCGAGAACGCCTAATTCTTCAATGACATATTCTTTACCGGATGCCATCAAGTAAATGCGATCGCCTTTTTTAACAGTGCCATCCATCACCCGGAAATAAACAATTACACCTCGGTAACTATCATAGTAACTATCAAAAATTAACGCCCTAAGCTTCTCATTTACAGTGTCAGCAGGTGGTGGAACTCGTTCGACAATTGTTTCTAAAATTTCAGCAATGCCAATTCCCTCTTTAGCTGAAGCCAAAATTGCCCGACTGCAATCTAAACCAATAATTTCTTCAATTTCGCCAATTACCCGCTCTGGTTCAGCCCCAGGCAAATCAATTTTATTTAAAACAGGGATAATTTCTAGATTACTCTCTAGGGCTAAATAGACATTTGCTAATGTTTGTGCTTCTACGCCTTGGGACGCATCTACAACTAATAATGCCCCTTCACAAGCAACAAGAGAACGTGAGACTTCATAGGAAAAATCCACGTGTCCAGGAGTATCAATTAAATTGAGAACGTACTGCTGACCATCTTTCGCAGTATAATTCATCCGGGCAGCTTGCAGCTTAATGGTAATGCCGCGCTCCCGTTCCAAATCCATGTTATCCAGAAACTGCTCTTTCATCTGTCTATTTTCTACAGTTCCAGTAGCCTGTAGTAAACGATCAGCGAGAGTAGATTTTCCGTGATCAATGTGAGCAATAATACAAAAATTGCGAATGCGAGATGCGGGAACGTCAGTCATATACTAATCTTTGCTTAAAGCAAACCAAAGTGAAAGCTATTTACTTCATGTATTTTAATGCTTTCTGAGGTAATAAGGCAAAAGGGAAAAGGTAAGAGGCACAGAACAGGAACAGAAAAAGAATTTTCTTCTTTCTCCTGACTGGGCGCAGGCCCTGCGCCCCTACCTCGGTGACTCCTGTATGGCAAGTTACGCTATGATATGAAATCTATTTATAGCTCCTAGTATTGATGACTCAGCAGCTTAAAATTAAATAGACTGAATTATAAATAACAGTTTGACAACGGTTTCATATAAACAACTTCAGAGTATTTAAAGCCATGAATATGCAGGAAGAGCCTAATAGTGTAGATGATAAACGCGCTGATAAAACAGAAATCGCGCTCAATCTAGATTCCGAACTAATCGAGCAAATTCAACATCTCACTAATGACCCCAGTAAAGTGATTGAGGTAGCTATCCGTCAATGGTTGCGTGGTGATTTTACCAGAGATGATGAATTAACACGTTCTCCTCTCCGTACACCTGTTCCACCTCGTGGTGAATGGAATGATTAGTATCAACTAATGATAAGAAATATAAAATTTAATGCCTTGAATACCAGCAAAGTCGAAAATCCACAATTGGAAAATGTAAAAGCTGTAAAAATTTATGCAAAAATTAAAGTAGCTTGAGTATAAGCACGGTAGAAAGCTCTTTGTCTATCCAACTCGATTCATGACTATTATTGCCAATACCCAATTTCCGCATTTAATTTCTCAAAATTTGGAATCTATTACTCTCATGAGGGATAGTTCATCAACAACTCTGGGAGCGGAGTTAGTGTATACACAAGATGGTTCTGGGCGCTATCTAACTTTTTATTGGCGGTACAGCGAATACTTAGGGTGTGATCCTGAGAACATAGTTGATGTCCTCAATGAAAATGATAGCTTTGCTCCTGTAGATAAGGTTGTTTATCTAGAACATTTACATCGGATTTTGAGCAGTTCTGTGCCAGAAAGGGTGAAATGTTGGTTTAAATGCCCCAATATTGAGTTATTAGAGTTGGAATTGACAATTACGCCGATTCTGCCGCGATTTGGTTACCCAACAACTACAGTGTTGGTAATAGGTAGGCTGTTACCATCAAAAATTAATCATCAAGAAGCTAATCAGGCACTAAAACCGCCAACAGCACTTGAGTTAGCTTTGCGACTGCAACAACACCAAAAGTTATTAAACAGAATCACCAGAAATATTCGTCGAACCCTTGACTTAGATATCATTTGGCAGCAAACAGTTGATAGTTTGGGGAAAAAACTCAACCTAGAACGTTGTATTATCTGCCCCTATCAACCCTCTAGTAACAAGGTTCGGGTAATTGCTGAGTATCGTCGGCCAGAACAAATTTCTATGCTTGGCTCAGAAATAGATATATCTTCTGAGTCAGGTTTTGCTGAGGCATTAGCTACTTTAGAACCTGTCGTCATGACAGTTTCATCTAATCAGCAATCTTCCCGGTCCAAAGTTCTGGTTGTTGCTACTTGTTATAAAGATCAAGTTAATAGTTTAGTTGCTCTTAGTTTTGTTAATCCATGTCATACATTAACTCAAGCAGAATTAGAATTAGCTAAAGAAGTAGCAGATCAGTTAGGAACAGCGATCGCTCATGCTACTTTATATAAAGAAATAGAAGAATCCCGACAAAAAGCCGAAGAAGTTTCTCGCTTAAAAACCGAATTTCTGGCTAACGTCTCCCACGAAATTCGCACTCCTCTTAATGGCATGATTGGCTTTTTAAAGCTAATTTTAGAAGGAATTACAGATGATGCTGAAGAACAACACGAGTTTATTACAGAAGCTCATCAATTATCTTTACATCTATTAAATATCCTCAATGATATTTTGGACATTGCCAAAATTGAAGCCGGAAAAATGGAGTTAGATTGTTCACCAGTCAACCTCAAAGAATTATTTGATGCTGTTGAAGGCTTTACCCGTCGCCAAGCTGAGATGAAAAATCTCAGTTTTCAAATGGAAATGCCAGCAATCTGTGATGAAATTATTGTTCAGGGCAACTATCAGAGATTATTACAAGTAATGCTAAATTTGGTCGGTAATGCCATTAAATTTACCCATGAAGGTGGCATCACTATTAGTGCTGATTTAATACTGAAAAAACACCCTGGAATCGTTAAAGTTCGCGTTGCTGACACAGGTATTGGTGTTTCCTTAGATAAGCAAGATAAGCTATTTCAATTATTCTCTCAGATTGATGGTTCTCGGACTCGCCACTATGGTGGTACTGGTTTAGGACTAACAATATCCCAAAAGCTCATAGAAGCAATGGGTGGTGAGGTACATTTCTATAGTCTTGGTGAAGGATTAGGTTCAACGGTGACTTTTACTGTGCCACTATATCAACAACCATTGATGGTTTATTAGTCATTAGTCATTGGTCATTAGTCATTGGTCATTGGTCATTGGTTATTGGTCATTGGTGAAATTATTTGTTTTCGATAAAATTAATTTCTTGCAAGGTTTGCCACCCAGCGTACCATTGGGAATTATCTTGTAATAATTTAGCATTTAACCAAAAGCGCACTTGGGGATCACAAGCAGCTGCCATTTCCGCATATACCCATTTGCCTTGATTTTTTCGGTTCACAACCTGGAAATGTCTCCAACCATCAACTTTCTGCTGTGCTGTCCATTTAGAACCCAGTAAGTAAGGAAATTATCCACCAGCTGTTGCTGCCGACGCTCGGCATCACCAGCACCGACGGTCGCAGCGTGCCGTTGTGCATCGCCTGCACCAGCGGTCCGCGCAG
>JANMEE010000302.1:0-5208 GCA_031376645.1 Dolichospermum sp. OTE_75_concoct_329_sub
TCTAAATATGTTTGATAAAATACAGGCAACATAAGCAACATTTTTATTTGGTACGGATTTTGGTGTGTTACCGCTTTTCATCCTATCTGCCTACAATCCTTATTTCATCAGTCTTTGAGCATACTTCGTCGCCCCGTCAGGGACAAGCACTAAGTCAACTTAGTTCTGAAAATATTTTTACTTTAATTGATGAATTAGCTTCTAATCACGGTTCGGAAGGTATGTGGGCATCTCTTGAAATTGTTTCCATGTATCAAGACAATAGAGAAAAGTTTGACAGTAAACTTGCTAAATGGATTGAACACATAATTACTTCAAAAGAACTTTTTGATAACACAATAGCAGTTAGGAAAGATGTACATCTGCTTGAACAGCTTATTGTCCTAGTTAAAAAATATTATGGTATGGATGACGAATTTGCTATTGGACTTAGCAATCAAGTTATAAGGTTATGCCAAGTTGAAGATTATCAAATTTTCTCTGCCATAGAAAGTTGTTGTAGAAATATCATTGGATTATTAGTGAAAGAGAAGCCGATTTTACTGTGGGAGAATTTATTACATTTCTTTGACATGGCAACTCCATCAGAGATTTATTACTTAGAAACTCTGATTAAGCCAGAACAAGATGCTTTTGATGTAAATTCTCATAATGTAGGATTTCATTATAAAGAAGGTATACTATTCGGTATTTCTGATAATAAATTTAGAGAATGGGCTAAAGTTAATCCAAAAATTAGAGCATCCTTCCTATGTATTTTTTATCCTATTCTTGAAATAGACGATAAAGGTAATCATAGATGGCATCCAGCTTTGGAAAAGTTGACTTACGAATTTGGGGCTTTTCAAGAGTTTCGCCAAGCTTTAGCAGACCGGCTCTATCCTAATATATGGTCAGGGTCTATAATCCCATACATTGAAATTTATTTAACACCTTTGGAAACATGGTTTAAACATCCAGTACCTGAAATGTCCGTTTGGGCAAAAGATATGTATTATTTCCTAGAAAGAGAAATAGCCAGTGAACGTAAGCGAGAAGGGAAAAATTCATAGTGTGGTTGCTATTTTTGCAGATACGCTTGAGTGGAAAATTGCTGTGAGTGTCACCTAAAGGGTGTTAACAAAGCGATCGCTCATCCTTTCTTTTCTTATTAAGCGATCACTACTAAAAAATATTACTAAGTAATTGTAAATGTTTTTGCACTGAAGCGGTAATATATCGCTTTATTTTAGCATTTTTGGCAGATAAGACTGACGATAATTGTTCTTAGCCATCAGCCTAGCCTCTCGTCTTGTCCAACATTTTTGTAAAGGTACATCAGCCAATCTTTGCAGCAGCATAAACACACTATTATCTCCTGTCAACTTAGCAATTGTTTGAGCAATAACCTTACAACAATTCCAAGGATGACGCACAACCTGAATTTCTGCAAACCTGATTACACCCCAATTCCGTTCCAAGAAAAAACGGTTACGAATTTTATCATCATCAACATCAATACAGTGGTGAGGTTTACCCGTATTTCCAGTATAAGGTTCATCAATTTCAATATCCAGAGCTAACCCAGATAAATGATGATAAAAAATAAAATCAGCCGAGTAACGGAGAGGATAACCTGGAATTTCAAACTCAACCGCTTGACAAATTAAATTTATAGGAAAAGCTGCCAGTAAATGCCGAAAAAACTGCTTTTCACTCACTCCTTGCTTGGCTGTACTCTTATCATCTGGTAATGCCACACATCCTTGAAACGAAGCTTTCAGATGCTTCTGTTCTTGATTATCACCAGTAACCCGCCTAGCTAACGGTGGATAAAGAATTAGGGGATAATACGCATTAGACATAACCAAATAATCACACTTTTTGTAAAAATTTACCAATTCAAAAGTAGTGGAATTAAGTAATAGTTAAAAACTATCCAATCTAATATCTTTCCAAATATCAGAAACCTGCCATCCCGTCTTGCCAACAGAGTGAACTATGGGATTGTCTCGTAAAGGAATATAATTAGGTTCTTGATATTCTATCCCTAGCTTTGGCTGTTCTGCACCTGTTAGTTCTTCTATATTATTTACAAAATCAGGATTATTTGCAAAATCAACTTGCAAATTTGGTTCTTTAGTTTCCTTTTTCGTTTCTTGAACGAGCTTTTCAGATTTTTTGATGAGTTTCATATCTATTGACAGGTTTAACTTTTGATATTGACAAAATAACGAGCAGAGGACACAAAATTAACTTAAAAAAGTGGGATAAAAACATAGATAAACCCCGTTCAAGTTGAAACCTATAGTTTTTCTATGGCGCAAACTCAAGTTTTCAAAATGGATGGAGTTTAGATGCGCTACCGCGCTCAAATTGATGGCGTTATGTAACCCAAACAATGCAACAACTAACAGTAACTCTAACAGAAAGTGTAACCACACTTAAACCTAACTTTACTGCCGTAATTGAGCAAAATAATCAAGTTACACAAAAGGTCATTTCCGATTTATGCCTCGATACTAATTTAGATTCAGGCACGATAGCTATTCTAAACCAAATTGAAGCTGAACATAACTACTATCAAACTTGTGGCAGGTGGTAATCATGGTTTTATCACTCGCTCAACAATCTTTAGCAGGACTATCCCAAACTGCTGCTCATCTCTGGGAACAGTTAACCAATTGTCAGACTCCTGAAGAAGAAGCAGCTATCATCACCGCTATTTGGGAAACGCAGGAAGTACAATCAGAAGCTGTTGATATCCAAGCCGAATTGGCATTGCAACTAGATGCAGAAATAGTAGCTATTAAGCAACGACTAGAACATCTCAAAGCCGTGCATCAATCAGCACTATTGAGACTAGAACGCTGGCGACAGAAATTAGATGAAACCATTTTAGAACATAATGCCACAGGAATTATCCCTGAGCAAATAGTTGGTAATTCACTGCGGATCACAATTAAAGAAAACCCACCAAGTTGTGACATTCTTTTAGATGCAGAAAAATTGCCTCTAAAATATCGCAGAGAAAAGACTGTTTACTCAGCAGACAAGAAAGCAATTATTGCTGCTTGGAAGAAAGGAATTCCTGTGGATGGTACTCATGTTGAACGTAAGCGTCGAGTTGTTTATACTTTGACAGCAACGGCAATTCAAGACTTAAAAGATTCACTATTACCTTAGCACCAAGTTATTTATTGGCCAACAACAATTTTTGACTGGTTTGTTGGCTTTTATCTATAAGTTTTTGGTATTTTTATACTTTCAATACTACAACATTATGAATAACAATACCTTCGCTAAAATCCTGAAACTCTACCCTATTGATGTCGTAGCGATTTTATTGGCTTTGGGATCTATATTTGGCAAATTGGCGAAGGTATTGTAACATCATCCCGATTTCATACTTTCCTTTCTATGACAACATAAGTAGCCAATTTAACACGATACATTTCATCTTCCTTGATTAAGAAGTTCATCCCTATATCAAAGATAATCTTGTATTCTTTGCCATCTTCACAGTAAATTTCTAAAATGCGACTGTGAGGTATTTCATAACGTTTATGAGATGGTTTGACATCTACTTTTAAATTATTTGTGTTAGCTAGAAGTTGAGAAAATTTTGTTGTTAAATTTTGCTGCAAAATGACAGAATTGTTAATTTTATCATCTTCACCAGTTAAAATTTCTATCTGAGATTGAGAATTAAAATTGCTAGATTTCAACAAGTCAATTAAAATTTCAGCCCCAAGTATTTTCAGGTAGCGATCGCTATATACAACCTTTGACACTATATTTTCCGACAAAGCAACCGCTATTCCCAGTTTTTTTCTTAGTTCTAATATGGTTAAACTTTCTCTTTCAGAGGGATTTAAGAAGACTACAGTAGTATTTGGGTCTTCTAATTCAGAAGATTCCACTACTCTGGCTTGTGAACGTAAGTTTTCTAAGCGATTAAAAACTTTTGTAACTCCTTCTTTACTTCGAGTTTGAAACCATACCAAAGATTTATCATCTGAAGACTCCCATAATGAGAATGCAATGCGGTTGTTTTGGTCAGAATTGAAACAGAGAGTTAGAAAATCCATAGTAGATGATTGGTAAAGTTTTAATAAACCTTGGTCTATCCACTGCTGTAACCGTTTTTGCCATACCTTAAGATGATTTCGTTTGTCTAACTCTACATTCTCAACGGCATTGGATAGCGGTAACTGATTAACAATTAATTCTACAGGCCGATTATGATGTTGAAGTGAATAAACCGCATCTGTAAGCAGATTTAGCCAAGACATTGTTGAACCCTTATTCAAACCATATTCATCGGTTAGCTGTGGCAAATAAATTAGGGTATTTGGTGCAGCCCTTCGGCAAAATGTAGGTAGTTTATCTGCCATTAAAGATAAAGTAACTTGATTAGCATTAGGAGCAAAGTTTTGTAAGTTGGCATCTGGGCTTACTTGTTCTACTATCGGTGTGAGAAAATCTGCTACTAAACGACGATTTAATTGGCTATGAAATAGCTGGTTAGAGTAAGTTTGTAAACAGTCATAACAACTGGTTTCACAAGTACAAGATGCAACGATTTTCAGTGCCATTTTCAAAACTTCATCAAAACATTCAGCAATGCGGTGACTGTATCCTGCACCTCCTGGAACATCATCATAAATAATAATGTTGGCGCGTCTATCTTGTCGTGGTTCAAACAAACCATTTAATTCTGACCGAGGTACATCAATTATTTGAGATGCTGCTGCTAACAATGCGTAGGTAAGAGAACGCCAAAATTCTAAACCTCGGTTACGATTTTTGTCATCGGTAATGATTTCGCCATCATCTTCGTGTTCTCCATCTTCACCAAACAGAGGTACTGGGTTTGTTTTGGCATCAAAGACTATTTTCAGCAAATCACTACGGAATTCATGCCCCAGATGTATGGAAGAATGACTACCTGAACAGGGTTTTCCTGTGATGGGATGACGATGAGGACTTAAAGATGATTGAGAACTGCTTGAGGAATTTTGACCACGCCCTTTTTTACTTTTTTTATTCTTCTCCCATTCTTGCCGAACTAAATCGCTGAGATCGCCAGGGGAAACGCATCTAATTTATTTTGACAAAATGTAACTTATATGAATACAAAAAGAGGATGCTATTAGTATATTAGTATCAAGCTAGTAAATGGATATAAAGAAAATTAGATGGTAAATTTTGTTTCTAGAAGAATCA
>JANMEE010000127.1:0-14677 GCA_031376645.1 Dolichospermum sp. OTE_75_concoct_329_sub
ATTTATGGCATGGAATTATGGGCTGATTTAGCTCTAAATTTAATCAATCTCAAGCCTCATAAACGCCTCTTTTTTCAACGTGGTTTTCAGGCTCTATCCCTTATGAAACAAGCTGTTTAACCACCTTGTCACCCGTTAAGATAAAATTCACTCCAGATAGGTTTACCTGCTTTCACAGCAGAAACATACCAAGGGCGTTGACGAGGATCATATTTTCCAAATTTTTTATGGAGTTGTTTTTTATTACCCCAATCGTCTATCAGATATTGGTAAAAATGATAATTAGTTTCCTGATTACTTGCTGACAGATAGATCCCTGTTTCCTCTTTAGCGGCCACTAAAAACTGTCCTTGTGAATTACCACAATAAAATGGAAAAATAAAAGGAAAATTTTGGATTTGGATTAATAATTGTCTGGCATTACTAGCTTTAGCCATATCAAATTTACCGTCAGCTAAAGAGGTGGCATTAATTTTATTGAGAATATGTGGTGTATTAATATATTGTTGGATTTCGCCATGTATCTGTACTGAAATTTGTTGACGCAGTTGAGTCGCAACATCATTAACTGCTTTTTGTCCATTACGGAGGGAAAGATAACCAACTAATCCGACTGCACCAGCAATTTGTAAGATAAAAGGGACAATTAATAATAATCTCAGAGGAATTGTCCTTGGTTTTTGGAGTTGATTAAGCTGCTCATTTAGCCTCTTTTTAGAAGTATTGTTTTCATTGTTGATCATGAGTTTAGATATATGGCGATACCGCATAATTTTTTTTGTGTCATTTTTACACTCCGTAAATAATTTTATTCCCAATTTCTTGACAAAAGATATGAAATCTGCTAATAATTGTAATTTGTGGAAACTTTACCCTTTAATATAATCTCTTGGCTAACGTCATTGTCATAGGTGCCCAGTGGGGCGATGAAGGAAAAGGTAAAATAACTGACTTACTCAGCGGCTCGGCAGACATGGTTGTCCGTTACCAAGGGGGAGTTAACGCTGGGCATACAATCGTAGTCCAAGGTCAGACATTTAAGCTGCACTTAATCCCTTCTGGTATTTTGTATCCCAATACCGAGTGTATCATCGGCTGTGGAACAGTGATAGATCCACAGGTTTTAATCAAAGAACTCGATCAACTAGAACAATTAAATATTTCCACGGCTAATCTATTGATATCTCAGACGGCTCATGTCACCATGCCCTATCATCGCATGATTGACAAAGCATCAGAGGAAGTCCGGGGAAATCATAAAATCGGCACAACAGGTAGAGGTATTGGTCCTACCTACGCGGATAAATCGGAACGTACAGGTATCAGGATGTTAGACCTGATGGACCCCGATGGACTTCGTGAGCAATTAGAGCGGACGATCAACTATAAAAATACCATTTTAGAAAAGCTGTATAATCTGCCGCCCCTAAATCCCCAAGATGTGATTGAGGAATATTTAGGTTATGCAGAACGCTTGCGTCCTTTTGTCGTGGATACATCGTTGAAAATTTACGATGCAGTTTTGCGACGACGGAATATTTTGTTTGAAGGCGCACAAGGGACATTACTTGACCTAGATCACGGAACTTATCCCTACGTCACATCCTCCAACCCAGTTGCTGGTGGGGCTTGCGTTGGCAGTGGACTAGGACCGACAATGATAGACCGAGTAATTGGCGTATCCAAAGCCTATACTACAAGGGTAGGAGAAGGTCCATTCCCCACGGAACTAGATGACGAAATTGGGGAATTGTTGGGCGATCGCGGTGCGGAATTTGGCACAACAACAGGGCGGAAACGTCGCTGTGGTTGGTTTGATGCGGTCATAGGTCGTTATGCAGTCCGCATTAACGGTATGGATTGTATGGCACTTACCAAACTTGATGTTCTCGATGAACTAGAGGAAATCAATGTTTGTGTCGCTTATGACATTGATGGTGAACGTTGCGATCACTTTCCCACTAGTGCTCGTTTGTTCGCCCGTTGTCGTCCCATCTACAAAACTGTACCAGGATGGCAGGTGTCAACAAGTCACTGTCGTACCCTGGCAGAGTTACCCATTCAAGCTCTAGACTATCTAAAATTCTTAGCAGAATTGATGGAAGTCCCGATAGCGATTGTTTCCCTGGGAGCAAGTCGTGATCAAACCATCATTGTAGAAGACCCTATTCACGGTCCCAAACGCGCACTATTGCACCCCAATGGTACACCTGTCTAGTTATTAGTCATTAGTTATTAGTCATTGATAAAATAACTAACAACTAACAACTGACGACTAACAACTAACAACTAACAACTAACAACTGACGACTGACAACTAACAACTGACAACTGACAACTTATATGGCAATTGCACTCGAATCTAAAACACGCCCAGAAGGTAGCAAACCCAGAGCTTTGCGTCGTTCTGGCTTAATTCCCGCCAATTTGTATGGTCACAAAGGGATTGAATCAATTTCGCTAGTTCTTGACGCTAAAGTTGTAGAACGTTTGCTCAAACAAGTTACTGCTAATAAAACCGAAATTGAACTCAGCATTCCTGAATTAGAATGGACTGGTACAACCGTACTTCGTGAAATTCAGATTCACCCAGCCAAAGGCACACCCTATCACCTAAGTTTTTTTGCTGGCACTAAAGGCTAGAATTCAGGTCATAATAACTAAAAGAACCAGGGTTAGCCCTGGTTTTTTTGTTGAAAAATTACCTATAGTAGGGAACAGGGAATAGGAGCAACAATTTTCCCAATTACCAATTACCAATTACCAATGACAGAAACAAATCTTCCCAGCTTAATTTCACAAATGTTACAGCCAGGATTTTATCCTCATTCCGTAACAGAACCAATTCAACTAATTCAAACTCATATTTCTTATGTCCTCTTAACAGGGGATTATGCTTACAAGCTGAAAAAACCAGCTAACTTTGGTTTTTTAGACTTTTCTACCTTAGAAAAACGACAATATTTTTGTCAGGAAGAGTTGCGCTTAAATCAAAGGGGTGCAGGTGAATTATATTTAGAAGTGCTGCCTTTAACTTTAGTCGGTGAACAATACCATTTAGGGGGAACAGGAGAGGCTGTAGAATATGCAGTCAAGATGCGTCAATTTCCCCAATCATCTCTTTTTAGTGAACTTTTTGCTAGTGGAAAATTAGAAGAAAGTCACTTGGAAGAATTAGGACGAGTTGTGGCGCAATACCATGCTAACACAGAGACAAATGATTACATTCGCAGTTTTGGGGAAGTCTCACAAGTCCGATTAGCAATTGATGAGAATTATCAGCAAGCTCAAAACTATATTGGTGGACCCCAGACAAAAGAGCAGTTTGAGGAAACAAAACAATATACAGATAACTTTTTTGTCCAATATCCAGAATTATTTAAAAGCAGAATTGACGGTAACTATATTTGCGAATGTCACGGCGATTTACACCTCAGAAATATTGCTCTCTGGCATGACAAAATCCTGCTCTTTGATTGCATAGAATTCAATGAGCCTTTTCGCTTCGTTGATGTTATGTATGATGTGGCTTTTACAGTTATGGATATTGAAGCCAGAGGACGTAAAGATTTAGGAAATGCCTTTTTAAATGCTTATGTAGAGCAAACTGGAGATTGGGAAGGTTTACAGGTATTACCTTTATATTTAAGTCGTCAAGCTTATGTAAGAGCTAAGGTAAATTCCTTTTTGTTAGATGATCCTAATATCCCCGCTACAGTAAAGGAAGAGTCGGCAAAAACAGCTTCTGGATATTATCGTCAAGCTTGGGAATATACTAAACCTCAACAGGGAAAACTGATTTTGATGTCGGGGTTATCTGGTGCTGGTAAAAGTACCACAGCTAAACATTTAGCACGGAAACTAAATGCAGTTCATCTCCGTTCTGATGCTGTGCGTAAGCATTTAGCAGGGATTCCTCTATTAGAAAGAGGTGGAGATGAAATATATACACCAGAAATGACACAAAAAACCTATAGCCGATTGTTGGCATTAGGAATTATACTGGCTAATCAAGGTTGGTCTGTGATTTTAGATGCCAAATATGACCGTCAGGATTTACGAGCAGAAGCTATTTCTCAAGCTACAAAGCATCAATTACCTGTGCATATTATTAATTGCACCGCACCGTTAGAAGTCTTAAAAGAACGACTGCTGAACCGGACTGGTGATATTGCTGATGCAACTGCTGATTTATTAACATCTCAAATCAATAAATCTGAACCATTTACAGATCAGGAACAACCTTATATAACAGTTGTGGATACAACTCAACCACTAGAGGCACAATTACAAAAGAAGGGAACAGGGAACAGGGAACAGGGAACAGGGAACAGATAAGAAACTTTAGTTCTGAGTTTAGAGCTTCAGTCAAAAAAAAGATGTTTCTACAAGATGCGTAGCACGAAAAAAACAGTGTCATTATTTCAATCTCATGTTTTTAAACATGAGTTTTTCCTGTTCCCTGTGCCTATTCCCTGTTCCCTCTGACCAGGATTGATTTAATTTTTGCCTATAGGAATCATAAATGATAGTTTAATTATGTATGGTGGGCAATGCCCACCCTACGGAATATTTCAACTATCAAATATTATTTCTATTTTTTAATTCTAAATTCTAAATTCTAAATTCTTAATGTTATGGCACCAAAAAACAATCTGCTAGGCAATATTTTCTCTTCTTCACCTAACTTCTTTTCTCAACTGTTATTTGGGTTATTTATATTCATTATTTCCAGAATCGCTCAGGCTTCAGTTCCTTTAAGTCTATTTATAGCCATTATGGGGGGTGTCAGTTTGGGGTGGTTCACAGCCGCAAATGATAATAACCCTGAACCTAGCACAGTAGCCTCTAACCAGGGCATTGATGCTGGATTAAAATATTGGTTATTTTTTATGATGGGTTGTCTTTTTTTAGGTTATTCAGCACCTATGAGCATTGTATTTGGTGGTATTGCTGGAGTTGGTGGTGGCTGGATCATTGGTTGGTGGCGCAGTGAGGAAGCATTACAAACACAATTATCCGAGGATATTGTAGAAGAAGAAGATACAGAACAACCTAGTGAAAGAAGTGCTAAAAAACGTAAAAGAAAACCTACCAAACGTTTCCGTCGTGATTCTACAACTTTCAATTTTCGATTTTGGAAAAAGTAATAAACAATTGATAATTGACTAATTATGTTTCTATATCTATCAAAATTACTACCATTATTTTTCTACCCTTTGGGTTCGATAAGTGTTTGTTTAATTGTGGCTTTAGTGACTTTGCGAAAACGTCCCCGCATGGCCACAATTGCGATTTCTCTATCTTTAGCTATCTTACTGTTTTCTAGTAATGCTTGGGTGGCTAAGTCCTTAGTGCGATCGCTAGAATGGCAAAATATCCCTCGGACTCAAATTCCTAATGCAGAAGCTATTGTTGTCTTAGGTGGTGCAACTAAATCAGCAACTTGGCCACGTCCGACGGTAGATTTAAGTGAAGCAGGAGACAGGGTAATTTATGCTGCTCAACTCTATTTTCAACAAAAAGCCCCTATAATTATCCTTAGTGGTGGTCGGATAGATTGGCGCGGAAGTGGTTCTTCAGAATCAGCAGATATGGCAACTATTCTCATATCTATTGGTGTGCCATCAGCAGCAATTATTCAAGACCCTGATTCTCTCAATACATATCAAAATGCTGTCAATGTCCGTAAAATACTTGAAGCTCGTGGAATTAAAAAAGTATTATTAATCACTTCAGCAATGCACACGCCACGATCTTTAAAGATTTTTAAACGTCAAGGGATTGATGTCATCCCCACACCGACAGATTTTCTTGTTAGTCAGGGTGAACTTGAAGAACTTACCAATACTCCTAAAGCTGCCATTCTTAATTTACTACCTGATACTAACAATTTAAACCAATTCACAAGTGCATTAAAAGAATATTTTGGTACTTTTATTTATGGCCTTCGGGGTTGGTTATAAAGGTGGGAATATTAATTTGGATTATTGAACGCAGATAAACGCAGATAAACACAGATAAAGATGTCTCAATCAATGGATTTGAGGATTCTATGCAGCCTCATATATAATTGATATTACGAAGTAGAATTAAATTAACTTTAAATAGCAAGGAGGGGCAAAGATGTTGTTAGAATTAAAGCGCATCCATGTACCACCAGGACAAACAGTAATTTTGCAGGATGTTACCTGGACAGAATTTGAAACTATTCTTGAAGAATTGGGAGAACATCGTGCAACGCGCATTGCTTATGATAAGGGAATATTAGAAATAACAGCACCATTACCAGAACATGAATTTGATAAAGAAATTATTAGTGATTTAGTTAAGGCTTTATTAGAAGAATTAGATATTGAATTTAGATGTCTTGGTTCTACTACATTTGAAAATCAATTTATGGAGAAAGGGATCGAACCTGATCAATGTTTTTATATTAAAAATGAAGTTTTAATTCGTGGTAAAAAGCGGCTAGATTTAACAACAGATCCTCCACCAGATTTAGCATTGGAAATTGATATTACTTCCCGCACTCATGCAGATATTTATCAAGCGTTAAAAGTTCCAGAACTGTGGCGGTTTGAGAAAAATAATTTAAGAATAAATATCTTACAAGATAGGAACTATATAGAATCTCAATCAAGTTTAAATTTTCCAACTTTACCTTTAATTGAAGTCATTCCCCAATATCTTCAACAAAATAAAACAGCAGGGAGAAATGCGACAATTAAAGCCTTTAGAAATTGGGTAAGACAGCAACAGTTATCCTCTGAGTCTAAATAAATGACAACAAAATTTCTGGCAAAAATCATTACCATAGAAGAATTCTTAAAACTGGGTTTTATTGATGAGTCGCCAGCATGGGAATATATTAACACAGAAGCAATTCAAAAACCTATGGGCGGAGGTAAACACAGTTTATTACAAAAAAGATTAGTTGCAGTAATTGACACAGCAACAAGTGATTATGAAGCATTTCCAGGACTGCGGTGTAGCTGTGGTAATCGTTCCGTAGTTCCTAATATTGCAGTTATTGATAATAATCAAATACCATTAGATGAAAGCAGTGATATTATTAGCAGTGGGATTAATTTTGCACCAGCTTGGGTAATTGAAATTCTGTCATTTGCTCAAAGTCAAACCAAGGTAACTGGCAATATTTTACATTGTATTAAACATGGTACTAAACTTGGATGGTTGCTTGATCCAAATGAGCGTTCAATTTTAGTTTATCAGCCTCATAGTTTACCAGATTTATTAACTGGAACAGATATATTACCAGTTGTAGAAGGGGTAAATTTAACAATCACAGTTGAGGAAGTATTTGCTTGGTTGCAAAGGAGAAAGTGATGGATTTAATCAACTGAACTCGTTTGATTATTCAACCAGATAACCAAATCAGCTTTACTGGTAAAATCTAACAACGCTAAACCTAAATTCTCCAAATCTTCTACAGACAACTTATTAATTTTTACTTGCAAATCCTGACTAACTCCACCTATACGCCGTTCCAGTAGACGCATTACAAAATTAAAAATTACCTCATAACGAACTTCTTGATAATATCTGGTATTTTTTAAATCATTAATACTAAACATTCTTGCTAACTTCTGGGAACTGAAACGAGGTAATTGATAGGAAACAATAGTAGTAGGGTGGGTTAGCAAAAGCGTAACCCACCATTAATTTTAACTAGCTGAACTCACTTGATTATTCAACCAAACAACCAAATCAGCTTTACTGGTAAAATCTAACAACGCTAAACCTAAATTCTCCAAATCTTCCACAGATAACTTATTAATTTTTACCTGTAAATCTTGACTAATCCCACCCATACGTCGTTCCAACTGACGCACTACAAGATTTAACTCGGACTCATACCAGACTTCTTGATAATATCTGGTATTTTTTAAATCACTAATACTAAACATTCTTGCTAACTCCTGGGGACTGAGACGGGGTAATTTATAGGAAATAATGGTCTGGATTAAATCTAGCAAATTTTTTTGCAATCTTTCATCCGATAAATCTGATTTTGCTTGTGATAATAAATTTCTCGCTAAAGCTGGAACTTCTTTTTCCTTCTCCACCACTAACTTAATAATACCTAATCCCAAGGATGTTTGTATATCCACCAGTTCATCCAAATATAACCGAGTTACCAATGGACTTTCTAGCAAATAGCGATAGGGTTCTATACTACGTTTAGCAAATAAAACCACAGCTTGCCAGGGTGTAGTAGAAGCATAGAGATGTAAATAAAGAAAAATCTCTGAAAAAAAGCGAGAATAAAAATCCTCATCTCTTTGAAATTGTACCTCTACAAAATAAATAGGTATTTTTTCTTGATTATTTGTAGGTAGAAATACACCATCAATTCTAAACGCTGTTTGTTTTAGTTCTACAGAGGCAAAATCATAAGCATTTGCTTCACTAGGGGGTAAATTAATCAATTCAAAAAAAGATTGCGGTAAGGTTTGAAAAATGCGATAAAAAATAGAATCGGTTTTCATGAATATTGCTATTAAATATTTTTGTAAATGTTGAGTTAAGAGGAACTATGAAACATGATACAATAACAACTATGCAAAATATCATATTAATTTCAACACACTAAAATTTAAGCTATGAATCCGCGATTGGTTGATTCCCTTGTTCAAGTAATTGAAGCACTTTCCCCAGAAGAAAGAAAACTTTTAGAAAGTCGTCTTAAACTAAAGGCAGTGCAGAAAACACCGGGAATTTGTGGTGGTCATGCTTGTATTCGTAATACCCGCATTCCCGTATGGGTTTTGGTTTCGTTACGTCAGCAGGGAGCAAATGATAGAGAACTATTAGAAAATTATCCCAGTCTCACATCTGAAGATTTGATAGCAGCTTGGGAATATTATCAACAGAATACTTCAGAAATTGATCTGGCTATTGTCGCTCAAAATGAGGATGATTAATGGTCAAACTGTATGCTGATGAAAACTTTCCTCTAGCAATTGTGCGACAATTGCGGCAGATGAAATATGATGTGCTTGCTTCCTACGAAGCAGGACAAGCAAATCAAGGAATACCAGATGATGAAGTTTTGGCGTTTGCGACTCAGCAGAAACGAGTTTTAGTTACACTAAATCGAGACGATTTTATTGCACTTCATCGAACAGGAACTTCCTTTTCATTTTCCACTACTAACCTAATCATACCTAATCCCAAAGATGCTTGAATATCAACCAATTCGTCTAAATATAACCGAGTTACCAAAGGACTTTCCAGCAAATAGCGATATGGTTCTATTTCCGTGGGTTCTATACTAGTAGTCTGTCAAGAACTAATTGATGGGTTCATTTGTTGCCATTTTGATTCTTCCTTCTTCCTTCTTCCTTCTTCCTTCTTCCTTTGTGTCCTTCGTGCCTATATCCCTCCGGTCCCGTCAGGGATACGTGGTTCGTTTCTTATCCGTCAAAATTTATTTGACAGACTACTACGTTTAGCAAATAAAACCACAGCTTGCCAGGGTGTAGTAAAAGCATAGAGATGTAAATAAAGAAAAATCTCTGAAAAAAAGCGAGAATAAAAATCCTCATCTCTTTGAAATTGTACCTCTACAAAATAAATAGGTTGTTCTTTTTGATTATTTGTAGGTAGAAATACACCATCAATTCTAAATGCTGTTTGTTTCAGTTCAACAGACGCAAAATCATAAATATCTGCTTCACTAGCAGGTAAATTTATCAACTCAAAAAAACATGCAGGTAAAGTTTGAAAAATGCGATAAAAAATAGAATCAGTTTTCATGCAAAATCTTGATAGTTATGAAGTCCGCGCAGGCGGACTTTGTTTGTATAGCCTCAGAATTTTATTCTGAGGGATAGATTAAGCCGTGAAATACTTAGCCGCAGGGTGATAAGTAATAATCGCCGTTGTAGACTGTTCAGGATAAAGTTGCTCACTTTCATCCATGTGCATCTTCATCCTATCAACCCCTAACAACTCCAACTGCTTAAACTGATCCTGAATATTCGGACAAGCAGGATAGCCAAAACTATACCGAGAACCTTGATAACGCTGCGCCAACATATCCCGAATATTATCTGGTTCAGAATCACCAAAACCTAACTCCCGGCGGATTCTAGCGTGAGTCCATTCCGCCAAAGCCTCCGCTACCTGTACAGCCATACCATGAAAATACAGATAGTCAGTGTATTTATTATCGGCAAATAGCTTTTGTCCAAACTCTGTGGCAATTTCCCCCACAGTCACCGCTTGCATAGGAAAAACATCAATAATTCCCGACTGCTTTGGTGAAAAGAAATCTGCAATACATAATCTCTTAAAAGATTTCTGACGCGGAAACTCAAAACTTGTAACCTGTTTTAATTGACTTTCTACATCATATATATGTAGATTATTTCCCTCAGATTGACAAGGGAAATAGCCATAAATCACTTGAGGATGTAATAAATTCTCCTCAATAATACGCTGTTTCCATTCTTCTAAAACTGGATAAACCTTCTCACCTAAAAACTCCTGATATTCCTCCTTAGATTGTTCCTTTGGTTTGCGGAATTGCCATTGTCCAGCTACCAAAGCTTGCAAATCTAAATACCAGAATAACTCCTCCAAAGAAATATCATCAGGTTGTAAAAACTGCGTACCCCAAAAAGGTGGATTTGGACGTTCAATATCTACCGCTACCGCTTCAGAACGCCGAGTATCTTTTTCTTTTGGTTCAACAGGTGTTTTATCTTTAACAGTATTATCTACTGTTTCTTGATGTCCATTAGTTGATTCTTCAACTTCATCCAAAAATCCCGTTGAATCTTCCCAATTACCTGCATTTTTTGCTGGCATTAACTTATCCATGAAATGCAAATCAGAAAACGCATCTTTGCCATAAATAACCTTACCTTTGTAAGCATTTTGGCAATCCTGATTCACAAACTTAGGAGTTAAAGCTGCACCACCTAAAATTACCGGGACAGTAATTCCTTTTTCATTAAAAGTCTGTAAATTCTCCTTCATGAAAGCGGTGGATTTTACTAACAATCCACTCATAGCAATACAATCAGGTTGATATTGTTCGTAAGCTTGAATGATGTTTTCTACAGATTGCTTAATTCCCAGGTTGATCACTTTGTAACCATTGTTAGATAAAATGATATCTACCAGGTTTTTACCAATATCGTGAACATCACCTTTTACCGTCGCAATCACAAAAGTTCCTTTCGCATTATTCCCAGACTCCGACTTTTCCATAAACGGTTCTAAATAAGCAACCGCAGCTTTCATTGTTTCGGCTGATTGTAAGACAAAAGGTAATTGCATTTGTCCAGAACCAAACAATTCACCCACAACTTTCATCCCGTCTAACAAGAAAGTATTGATGATTTGTAAGGGAGGATATTGTTCTAAAGCTTTTGTTAATTGGGTTTCTAAACCAATGCGTTCACCGTCAATAATATGCCGTTTCAAACGTTCTTCAATTGGTAAACTGGCATCAATTCCCGTATTCCGTTTAGTTTTGACTCCGGCAAAAATTGTTGTCAGTTCTCCCAAAGGATCATAAACGCAGACATTACCATCAAATTTGCGTTCATCATAAATTAACTGCCGACAAACTTCCTGATGCTGAGGTTCGATTTTAGCCAGGGGTAAAATTTTACTCGCGCTGACAATTGCTGCATCCATGCCCGCTTTCATGGCTTCATGCAAAAACATGGAGTTGAGAACCATCCGCGAGGCTGGATTTAAGCCAAAGGAGATATTGGAAACACCTAACATGACATGAGATCCAGGCAATTCTTGACGAATGCGCCGAATTGATTCAATGGTAGCTTTACCATTTTCTCGATCTTCTTCAATTCCCGTAGAAATAGGTAGAGCTAAAGTATCAAAAAATATTTCTGTGGGAGCAATGCCATATTCCACAGCTTGACGGTAAGCCCGTTGGGCAATTTGAAACTTTTTCTCTGCTGTCCGCGCCATACCATCTTCGTCAATTGTCCCAATGATTACACCAGCACCGTATTTTTTAGCTAATTCTAGCACTTTAAAAAATCGGTCTTCGCCATCTTCATAGTTGGTAGAATTGAGTAAACACTTACCACCAGCTACCTTTAAACCCGCTTCCATTTTTTCCCATTCGGTGGAATCGAGCATCAAAGGTAAAGTGATATTATTAACAACACGGGAAACTAATTCGTGCATATCACGCACGCCGTCACGTCCCACATAATCAACGTTGATATCAAGGATATGCGCTCCTTCTTTTACCTGACTCCGCGCCATTGAGACTAAACCATCCCAATCTTCGTCGTTGAGTAAATCACGGCATTTTTTAGAACCACTGGCGTTAAGACGTTCACCAATAATTAAGAAAGAATTTTCTTGATCATAAGGTTGAGTAGTATAAATTGATGCGGCTGACGGTTCTAAGCTTGGCTGTCTAACTTTCGGTTTTAAGTCCTTGGCCATTTCCGCTAATTGTTGAATATGCGCTGGTCGTGTCCCACAGCAACCCCCAATCACTTGGACACCTAAATCTTCGATAAAGTGCATTAACGCCATGCGTAATTCTACAGGCGTAAGTTTGTAATGTGCTTGACCACCAACATTTTCCGGTAAACCCGCATTGGGAATACAGGAAACTACAAATGGGCAATGTTCTGATAAATACTTGATGTGTGGTTTCATCAAGTCGGGACCAGTGGCGCAATTTAAGCCGAGAATATCAATGGGGTAAGATTCGAGGATGGTAACTACAGCATTGATTTCTGTACCTACTAGCATTGTTCCCATGCTTTCCATAGTTACAGAGACCATTAAGGCTCTTCTTTCGCCTTTTTTGGCAAAAACTTCCTCAATTCCATTTAAAGCGGCTTTGATTTGTAAGACATCTTGACAAGTTTCCACAAGGAATAAATCAACACCACCATCAAATAAGGCTTCTGCTTGTTCAGCAAAAGAGGCTTTCATGGTGTCAAAGTCAATATGTCCCAAGGTGGGGAGTTTGGTGGTCGGTCCAATAGAACCAGCCACAAATCGGGGTTTTTCTGGGGTAGAAAATTCCGCAGCCACACTTTTGGCGAGTTCGGCGGCTTTTTTCGTAAGATAGTAAGCTTGGTCTGCGAGGTCGTATTCTGCTAGAACTATGGACATAGAGCCAAAGGTATCAGTTTCAATGACATCAGCCCCAGCGGCGAGAAAATCACGGTGAACTTTGGCGACGGCTTCGGGTTTGGTGTGGACTAGATACTCGTTACATCCTTCATATTGTGCGCCTCCAAAATCTTCAGCGGTGAGGTTTTGGGTTTGCAGGTTTGTACCCATTGCGCCGTCAAAGACGATAACGGGACGTTCTGGACTATATAGGTGTTTGAGAAAAGGATGGGTCATAATTGTTTGAAAAAATAGAGTTAGTTTTGTAATCCTAGACTTAATTTATGATCCGTTTACAAACAGAGTTAGTCTAGATAGTCTGTCAAATAAATTTTGACGGATAAGAAACGAACCACGTATCCCTCAAGGAACCGTCAGGGATAGGCACGAAGGACACGAAGGAAGAATGGAAGAAGGAAGAATCAAAATGGCAACGAATGAACCCGTCAATTAGTTCTTGGCACACTACTAGTCTTGATTGTTGCGGATTATTCAGTGGTGTAATCTGACTGAAGAACCGCAATTGATTAAGCAAAGGTAAAATAGTAAAAATTTCAAATTTAAGCAGTCCATTCCCGAAAACATTATCTACTACCATGTCTGTTAATTCTAAACTCTACGAAGGCAAAGCTAAAATTCTTTACGCAACAGATGATCCAGAGATTTTGTTGGCTGATTTTAAAGATGATGCTACAGCCTTTAATGCTCAAAAACGGGGCAGCATTGCCAATAAAGGCATGATTAACTGTAGTATATCTAGTCAACTGTTCCAACAATTGGCAATCCAGGGTATTAAAACTCATTTTATTGATAGTCCAGCCCCCAATCTGATGCGAGTTAAAGCTGTAAAAATTATACCCTTAGAAGTAGTGGTGAGAAATATTGCTGCTGGTAGCCTGTGTCAGCAAACTGGGTTAACATTAGGAACTGTGTTATCACGGCCTTTGGTGGAATTTTATTACAAAAATGATCATTTAGGTGATCCTCTCCTGACAAGCGATCGCTTATTTCTTCTAGAATTAGCTACACCGGAACAAGTTGATCAAATTACTCATCTTGCATTGGAAATCAACGAATTTCTCAAGCAGTTTTGGGAAAAATGCCAAATTACCTTAGTGGACTTTAAACTTGAATTTGGCGTGGACTCCCAACAACAAGTGCTTTTAGCTGACGAAATTAGTCCCGATACCTGTCGTTTATGGGACATTGCAGAAACCGATGCTAACCGCCGGATTATGGATAAAGACCGATTTCGTCGTGACTTAGGAAACGTAGAAAATGCCTATCAGGAGGTTTTACATCGAGTATTAAAAGTAGTAGAAAGCGATAAAATCGAGTAAGTATTTTTCCAATAACTAACGAATAATGGTGTGTGGTAGTGAAGAGTAATGTCACTGACTCAACCCTAAAGGGATTGAGCTTGTAAAGAACAAACTTTACAACGCAAGCAGCGACTAGCCCATTGAGACTAATCCTGATACGCACTTCCGAATACTTCCCCAGTTTGGATTATCTGCAAGACTGTTTGTTA
>JANMEE010000346.1:0-19433 GCA_031376645.1 Dolichospermum sp. OTE_75_concoct_329_sub
AGGGTGAATATCTCCCAACACGAAAACCCCATTCCCCTCGAAATTGTTGATGTACTCGAATACATATATTAAAGGGTCTATGTGAGGAGGCTTTTTGTAAGTCTCAATTGATTTGAATACCAGTCCACCGTCGTCAGCAATTAGACATTGCTCCAAGCTGGATACTCCTAAATTCCAGAAATACACAGGACTGTTGAGTTTGTCCATAACTTCAGTAGTTAACCACTGAATAATGGTTGCTTCTTCAGGAGATAGAACCTCTAAAGCCACAATGGGTATTTGAGAGTCAATGGTGGTAATTAGGTTTGATAGTTTCATCGTTGTTAATAAGGAATTTTGTTTGTTTCTCAGTGAAAATGTATTGATGAAATAGCAAAGCTTGTTTAGGCGAAGGATAATGAGGAGAGGGAGGAATATTGAAGATATTTTCCCCCTCCCTGGTTTGAATTTATTGATGTAGTCGGTGTTGATGGGTATTAGTGGTGCGAACCTGTTGTTGAGATTCTGGTTTGTAAGAGCGATCGCCCTGCACCATCCCCAAAGCTTCCTCAAAAGGTTGGGTTGCTTCTAGACAGGACAATCCCTCAAATCCCTCGGCTTCTATTTTTACTTCACCTGTAGCAGTGTCAAAATGTATCAATATTGCTCTTTTCATAGATTATCTCCGTACTTGTTGGGTTTGTTGATGTGCTGAGAACGCAAGACGCAAGGTATGTAACTGACCCTTGGTTTCTTCTGTAATGGTGCATTCTCCTAGCTGTTCCTGTAACTGTGCTGCTTTAGCGCGAACCATGTTTTTACCGTAGGCTTGCATGAGGGTATGAGAAAAGAAGTTTTCTCCCAGTCGGGGTACGGTTTCATAGGCATCGTGAATGATTTGATACACTTTTACTTCTTGATCCCACAGAAACCCGATATCTGCACGGGCATTTAAAGTATGACCAGGGACAACAATCTCTGCACTTTTGCCTTCAGAGTCGTCGTAATAACCTTTGAGCAATTGTGGTTTCTCATAAACTTGCACGGTAAGCTGCAAATCTTGTAGAGCATCAACTAAACATTCACGATTAGTTAATTTTGTGGTGACAGTTGAGAAATGTGACATCTTAGTTACTGTGAATTGGGAAATTAAGACTGATAAACAAGGAAGTAAATAGTTGCTATTACTTCCTCTCTTAATTGCGTAGCAAGTGTATGAGGTGTATTATTCTCATCTACACCTCACACCTCGTTTTTGCTCAAGGATGATACAGACAGGTTTTTCTACCGAAGTTTGAGAGACATGGCTGTAGCTTTGCTTAACCCCATACCCTCATCACTTGCTAATCTTTGAAGATGACGTTGTTCATCCAGCAGCTTGGCGTAAATTTCGTCCATTTTTCCCTCTAATTGAGAACGCCCCTGTGAATCAAGCCTTTTGGCATCTACAGAAGCGTTTTCGAGAATGTCTTCTAGATGAGTCATCATTTGTTCCAGACTGCTACCTGCTTCAAAACTGGCGTTACCCAAAAGCATTTGCACTTTCTTGAAATGACGTTCCATCTTTTTCTTGAAGTTGACTGGCTTGCGTCCTGGTTCCCAATTGCTCAAATCTTCGAGTAATTGCGCTGCTAGTTGTTCGCCACCTGCGATAGCTTCGCTCGCCGCAGGCATCGCTGATTCTCTGAGTGTTTGTTCTAAATTTGTGTCATACTGCTCGATAAATCGAGTTATTTGCTGCAAACATTCAGCTTGTTGTTCTGACAATTGCTCGCTAATAGCAGGAATCTCTGTACAGGACAAAAAATAGAGAAAAAGCTTGCAATGGGAACAGAGAAAGGGTTTCATAGAAAGTTACCACACAATCAAAGAAACCCCTATGAACCAGATTAACCTATTACGAGACACACTAAAACCACACTTGGAATGGCATGGAGCGCGTCTAAGCTTTTTAGCGTTATTTTTAATATCTTTATTAAGAGTAAAGACAGTGAACTTGGTAGAATTAGCAACTGGTTTTCGCAACTGTGCTAAAAACGAATCCAATTACAAACGGTTACAAAGATTTTTTCGAGATTTTGATATAGACTATGCAGTCATAGCGAAAATGATTGTCAAGATCATGAACATTCCCCAGCCTTGGGTATTAAGCATTGACCGGACTGAATGGCGTTTTGGTCAAATATGGTTAAATATCCTCATGTTGGGAGTAGTACATAATGGTGTCGCTTACCCCCTAGTTTGGCAGATATTGGAGAAGAAAGGTAACTCCAATACGGATGAACGAATGGATTTACTTGACCGATTTGGACAACTGTTCCCAGATGCACAAGTTGACTATATCAGTGCTGACAGAGAATTCGTGGGGGCAGAATGGTTAAGTTATTTACTACTTGAACCAAATATTCCATTCCGAATCAGGATTCGTCACACTGATTTAATTAGTGATACAGAAAAGACTCTCCCAGGTAGTGTCATTTTTGCTCATCTGGCTGTGGGTGAATCTCAGGTTTTATCTACTCGTCGTTGGGTCTGGGGTCGTTCAGTTATGTAGCTGGTTTACGTCTTGAGGATGGCAAGTTATTAATCGTGATTTCGGATACTTCTCCTCAAACCATGATTGCTGACTATGGCCGTCGTTGGGGGATTGAAACTTTGTTCGGGATGTTTAAAACTCGTGGTTTTTGCCTGGAATCTACACATTTTATTCATTTTATTGATTCTAACCGATTGAGTAAGCTCTTAGCTTTACTGTCATTAGCTATGTGTTGGGCTGTCAAGACTGGAGAATGGTTGCATCAACACCGACCTATCAAAATCAAGAAACATGGACGTAAGGCTAAGAGTGTTTTTCGTTACGGTTTAGATTATCTGCGTTCTCTTGTTACTGATTTAGATTTGAAATATGACGAGTTTCTTCTCTCTCTCAATTTTTTGTCCTGTACTTAGAGCAGGAATAATCACAGGACGACCAATTATTACTTGTAAATAGTCTTCTAGTTCCTCTAAACAGGGAAAAGCTTTTACTAAGTTTTGCTTAACTTCTTGTTGTTGTTCTACAGATAACTGCCAAGCATTCAGTGAGAGGAATTTATCAATTCGTTCTTGGTAATCTGTGTAACCCTCGTCATACTCTTCTCTCAATTGGGTGCGTAAAGTAGGGGCAATACTATCTCGAATTTCGATTAATTGACTCCAGACTATGGGTGCTAAATCTATGGAACAAATCCAATCACCATTGTCATAATTCATCCATTCTTGGACTGAAGCAACTTCTTGTCTTAATTTGTTTGCGGCTTCATCTAGAGCTTTGAAAACTTTGATGCCCTTTAAACCAACTTCAGAAGTTGTAACTTTTACTAAGTCTGATTCTTGCTCATTTTGAGACGTTTTAAGAACATCTGCCCATTTCGGAGCATTGCTTTTAGTTGTTTTCTTTAATTGAATCTTGAACCGGATGCGTGTTTTGTTTAGTTTGGAGAAGTTGTATCTTTCAACAACAGCGTTTTGGAGGAAGGTTTCGCTTGAGTTGGGAATGACTGCTTGTAGCATATTGTTTTGGGAATCATATTATTTGCTCACTCCCAGATAAGCGTTAGCTTAAAATTGATAGCTACACAAATTTGTTCCCAAAATGTGATTTCAAGTTTGAGGTTGCCGCAACGGCAAGGTGATGGTTGAAAAAATGACAGGATTAAATTTTAAAATTGAGGGTTATTTACTGAATTGAGTTTTTTTTAGTTTTTGCAACACGGGGTCATTATTCTTCGTATAAATCATAGTACAGATTATTCTATACTTAATGATGCTATTACTAGAATGTCATAAGTTTATGGATGATCTCAACTTCCACCTGCGATCGCTCATCAAAGAAGCTTGCACGTACCCTAAAAACACCCCCCAGCATCGTAAAGCAATTAACCATTTGCTTCGATCTCTCCTGAAATCAGGACGTATTTGGAGGCCACCAGCAGCGAATGATGACAACGAGGATATTTATGAAGAAGCATTACAAAAAACTATGCTTGATTTAGTCAGTAAAACATTATGTGAAAAATATGATCCAAATCGGGGTTTATTCCTCTCTTGGTTTAACGAGTGTCTAAAGAATAAGTGGAAAGATGAAATAAGAAAAGCCAATCGTCATAAATCCCGTATACAGTCTGTCTTAGAAAAAGATGAGATGTCTATTGATCTATCAGAGCAAATTGTTTCTCCCATAGATGCAATTTTACTCACTCAAACTTGGGAATCATTTAAGCAATGGATTAAAGAAGATCCTGATAACGTTCTTAAAGATTGTCACATCAGAAATAACCCAAAAGCTAACTGTCAATTATTTGCTGAATTAAAACTTATCTTTGGTAAAGAATGGAAGGAAATAGCTGATGAAGTTGGCTCACCAAGTGGTTCACTCAGACCCCATTGGCAGAGAAAATGTGAACCATTGCTGCACAAATGGTTAAAAGAAAATCAAAGATTATTTGGAGAAGAAAACAATGACAGATAAACTAAATTTATTACAGAATCTAGCTATTCCATTTCCCATTAGTGCATCATTTCGCCACCAAGCTAGAACATATTCAGCACAATATTTTACACCAAATCTTCAAAAAAGAATTTATTTTAATACATTGGCTGTATTTGTTGCTGATGCTTATTTTCGGATGCTCGGTTTTGAGACGAATTTGACTAAATCAGAAAGATGGAATGCAATTCAACGTTTATGGAGTGAAGCCAACGAATTAGAATTACAAGGATTGGGAAATTTAGAGTGTTGCACAATTACCAAAGAACAGCAGACAATAATTTTACCACCTGAAAATTTGGGTAATATCATTGGCTATCTATTTGTAGAAATTGCTAATTCTGAAAAAGAAGCCATATTGATGGGTTTTTTACCTGCTTTTGATATTGAAACTGCTAATGAAGAAGTAAAAATAGCAGATTTACAATCTATGGACGATCTGATTGATTATTTATCTCAAAAAGAAACATCTTCACTAGCAGAAACAGTAAAAATTGATGAGTTATCCCTAGAATTTGCCGAAAAAAAGATTACTTATTTAAAAAATTGGTTGAATAATATTTATGAGGGAGAGTGGCAACCCTCAATGCGGGATCTTAGGACTGCTACCTGCAAAAAAAATCTCCAATTGGCAGGACAATTATTTGCAATGCAGCTTTCGGTTTCCCAAAACAGCGAGGAACTAATTACTGTTAGAGTCATTATCCAGGGTGAAAATACTGTTTTACCTATCGGTATGCAGGTGAGTGTACCAGACGAATCAGATATTTATATAGAAACAGTTCATGAAGCTGCGAATTTGATATCTATACCACTAGAATTATCTCCAGGCGAGGAGTTTTGGGTAGAGTTGCGTATAGGAGAAACCTTTATTAGAGAATATTTCGTAGCTTAAAAAGGAGCATTTATGACCTGGAGAATCTCCTTTAAAATTGGTGGTAGGGTGCAACTGAATAATTCTGAAGTTCTACCTGTCACCCTTGCTATTTATGACCCACAAGGGCAAATAGAAGAACTGGTTTCTTTTCTTTCTCCTCTACCAAAATCTTTGTCAAATAAGTTTAAAGATTGGCAAGATTATATTGGTTTGCAAGGTGATCGCAAAGTTCCGAAAAATCGTGAACATCGAACTTCTGGGGTAATTAATCTCACTGAACTGGCCAATTCTTTGAAAGCAGAATTAAACAAATGGTTAGGTCAAGATGGTTGGGTTGATGAAAATGGACAGCCAGATCCCCGTGTTAGTCTGGTTTTAACAAAATTTAGGCAGAAAATAACCCAAAAAGATGAAGTCCAGATTATTATACAGACAGAAGATCGACAATTGCGGGGACTTCCTTGGCAAGAGTGGGATACTTTGGCAGGGTATACTAGCAGGGGTGTAGAAGTTGCCATCAGTGCCACCAATTTTAAACGGTTGACTCAAAAACAAACACCACAATTGAAAGCAACTGCTCGTATACTTGTGGTATTCGGCGATGAAAAACTTGATTTTACAGAAGAAGAGAATTTTATCAACAGTCTGAGCCGATATGGTGCAGATCCGCATATACTCAAACAACCTACACGCAAACAGTTAGAAGAGAAATTACAAGATAGTCAGGGTTGGCACATTTTCTTTTTTGCTGGACATAGTGACAGTGATCGTGATGGGCGCATTGGGCGTATTCAAATTAAACCAGCCGATGGTGAACAAGGAATAATTGAAATTAGCGAGTTGAGAGACTTGTTAGAAAATGCAATTCAGAAAAAGTTGCAACTGGTAATCTTTAATTCTTGTGATGGTTTAGGATTAGCAAATCAGTTGACTGAACTATCTTTACCTTATTGTATTGTCATGCGCGAAAGGGTGGAATCTTCTGTAGCTAAAGAATTATTAAGGAATTTTTTGGAGGCTTTTGTTCAAGATCGCTCTTTATTTGCATCCATGAATTATGCCCGCCAACAGTTACAAAAGAAATTTGAACCGGGTAAAAGTTGGCTACCTGTAATTGTTGTTAACCCTCTAGCTAAAGAAGTAACTTGGAATCGTTTGTTTTCTGAAAGAAGGTTATCTTGGCAATGGGAAATGGTTTTGGGGATGATAGCGATCGCCTTGCTTATTTGCCTACCTCTTGGTATATTCACTGAATTTAATGGACAGGAAACTTTAACACTTTACGCCCAACTTTATCCGCACATTACAGTTTATCCTTCCCTGTTTCTTTGGATGTCTTTATTTGCAGCTTATAGAGCGCATTGCATGATTCGAGTGAAAACACGCCCATTTGTAATTTTGTCCCTGGTGACTATTTTTATTACTGTGGGAGCATTGTTCTTTGAGCTTAATGGCGATCGCATGATGTTATTAGAATTTAATTCCCAAGCGATGACGACAATTAAAGCTGAAAATCTTGAAAAACTCTATTCAGATTGGGGAACTTCACAAGCAGAGATTAAAAATATTCCCCAGGAAATTTTTAATATTCATCAATCTTTTGACAATAAAGGCAATTTAATTATCAAAAAAATTGAGTTAGACCCAGCTATCAAACGACTGAAGAAAAGCAATAATAGAACAGGATTTCAAGGATTTTTACGAATTGCTACTTCTGATGAAGTTTGGCAACAAAATCATCAAGAGTTTTCCATAAGTAGATGGTTTTACGCTTTCAATTTTATCAGTATTGTTGCTTGTGGGCTTCAAATTCTAGCAATGGTTTCAAATATTCTCTTTGTTCCAGATTCCATATTTAATAAAAATAAATACTTGACATATCTGATTATATGTGAATTGGGTATTTTATTATGGTTGCCTTTTCAAGGCTACAGCATAGAACATACCAAAAGTCTCTTATTTTCCTATGATTTTCGAGGTACTCTAGCTGGAATCAATGTGATTACTTATGCAATTATTCCCATATTATTCTTCACTACTATTAGCAGTATATACAAAAGTGCTACCAAAAAATATCAGCCTATTTTGTTGTCATTCTTATTAGGTAGTTTAGGTTTGACTTTGCTGAGTAGTATTTTTGGTATTTCTCTGATTGATCATCTGTTTGGGATGAGCAGTACCGATCCTTTTACTCCTTGGTTTGCAAGTATCGTTTTTTTTACTCCTTTATTTTTCTTACTTGTGCGTTGGATTGATTTGCGAGTAGGTGATGATTAAATATGGAAAATCAGCAACTCTATCAAGAACGAAAAAAAGTATTTCTGATTGTATTTTTTGCATACATTCTGCCAGTTTTACTTGTGTTTTTAGAATTAATTCCTTTTTCCTGGCGGTTTTATGTGCTGATTTTGGCGGCTATACTGGTGCTAGGAATCGCCTACCTATACCGATTTTCTCTTGTAGAACTGGGATTTACGCGCAATAACTTGGGAAAATCTCTGAAAGCGATCGCTTTACCAACGTTAATTTCTGCTGGGTTAATGTTTGTTTATTATTTGACTCATGGATCACGCCTAGACAACTCAGCATATCAATGGATATTTTACCTTTTCTTTGTGGGTGTATCTTCTCCCATACAAGAGTTTCTATATCGGGGTTTTCTATTCGGTATTTTTAAGAGAGCAAAATTTGCCCCTTGGGTACAGATTATACTCTCTACCTTGCTTTACAGTTTTGTGCATCTAATTTATAGAGATATACCCACGCTGGTATTTACATTTATTATAGGTATATATTGGGGTTGTAACTACGCAAAGTTTCGTAATTTATATAGTATCATTATTAGTCATTCCTTACTGGGTGCGATCGCTATTCTCGTGGGTTTGGTATAGGTCAGGACTTACGCAAAACAGAACGAACGTAGGGGTAATACCCTTCGGGAAGCAAGCTACATGAATTACCCCTACGCAAAAATCAGGTTTTCAGTTACATCTTGTGTAAGTCCTATAGGTGTGGAAAAATTTTTTAACTACGCTAAGTTAGTATCTACGCCATATACTGAGTAATTATTTTTCATATATATTTGATAAATTAGTCCATATTATACACAGTTGTGAGTATTTCTGCACAGTTATAAAAATCATAAATTATGTATTATGCTCTGTATTGGTAATAGTGATACCTAATTGATGTATGGCTTTGTTCTGTCGTGGTAAGTTTTTACTGATGTACGATGCTTATGGAAAAAGGAGCGATCGCTCTGCTTAGACATCGCTGTTTTTGTGAGTTTGATATAGGGTTCAAAAAAATTTTCACTATTTGCAACACAGGATAAGCAGGGAGCGTATATAAAGTAAGCCTATTCTGGGAAGTTCTGGTTTGTCTGGTGCAAGGATCAAAAAAATTCTTGAGTTTTTTGCAACACGGGGTGATTCTAGTTCGTATTTAGATTGAGGCTGTAGTGTGATTACATCGCACCTCTGAGATTTTCACTATTTAAGCAATAAAATATCACAAAATAAAGGGTAATTAAAATGGCTGAAACTATATTCAAAAATGGATACATAGACCAAAACAGAATTAATCAATTACAACTGATTTACAATAAACAAAAAACAAACCCTTCGTTAGATTTTAGGGCTGAATATTACACTCTTCTTAAGAGTTTTGGTATGTCATATGGTGATCTTGCTTTAGGAGTAGTTAATAATGATACTTTTTCAGGTCGGGTTGCAAACTACTTTCTTGATACTACTGGTATCCTCTCAAATGAGCAAAAAACAAATCTGAGTAAAGATTTATTTCTCCTTGATTTTGAGGCACGTAAAGCTGTTCTAGACAGTGCCAAAGCTAATGGTCAAAATATCATAGTTAATGATTTACCGATTACTACCCAGAGACAAAATCATTTTTTAGTATACAAAAAGTATGATGTTCCTATAGAAGCATGGACACCAGAGATTCCAATACGTATTTTAGGAAACAAAGCAGGAGAAATACTATTTTCTAGTGGTAATGCTCCATCAAAAATTATATCAGTTATTCGTCTAGCTTATGAAAGTGGGAAATTAGATGAATTTGAATTTCAGCGTTGGCTTGTAAAAGCGACAGCAGGATCAGCAACAACTGATGAGATGCAGGCTATAGTAATCTCGCTTTATGTATTAAACCCCACTGTGGGTGAACTATTTGTTAAAGCTTTAGCTGCTGCTGTAAGTGCTGATGGAGTATTAAATCAATATTGCTTCACTTCTGAAACTCCAATCTTAATGTCAGATGGAACATACAAACCCATCGAAAAAATCAAAATTGGTGATGAAGTCATGGCATTTGGTGGGTTGGGAAAACTTCAACCTCGTAAAGTAACTCATACATTTATTACACCAGATCAAGAAGTTGTTCAATTAGGCAATATCAAAGTTACTTTAGGACATCATTTTCTACAATCAGATGGCAGTTTTAAAGCTTTAGGCGAAATAGATACTAACGGCTTTTTAGTCGGAGTAACAGGTAAGCTTATTCCTCACCCTGGGATTAAACCAGTAGTAAGTAAACATACAGTTTATAACTTTACTGTTGAAGAATTACATACTTATATTGCTGGAGATTATCGAGTTCATAACGAGTCTCTTTCTCTCTATCAACCTGTTACAACAGGAGGATTTATTGGTGCATCAGTTGGTAGCCAAATAGGAGCTTATTTTGCTAGTGATAAATTTGCCAGTCAGCTTGTAGCTCAATCATTAGGTAAAACAGTTGGTAGTTGGGTTGGAGATGCTATTGTTTACGAGTTTGATTTAATTGATGATCCTGCATTTCTGGCACGCGCAGAAAAATCTTTATCATTAGCCGCCCTTTATAAACGATTACCGGGTAGTTTTATTTCAACAGGTATCAGTTTAGGAAGCTCTAAATTAGCTAATTCTTTAATTAAGGCTTTTAAGATTGAAGATCCCCTAACTCAAATTGGTGTTAATACTCTAGTTTCAGGAACAGTTTCTCATGTTATTGCACAACAAGTAGCACAATATGATGAAATAGTTGCTGCCACCTTCTTTGGAGCGCCACCCAAAGTTGTAGCAGGTAAAGTTGTTGGAGTTGACTTTAATCAACTAAAGCTTGGCAACACTTTAGTTAATATGGGAGCATCAGCCCTCGGTTCATTCGTAGGATCACAGCTATACCAAGCAGCTATCCAAAAGTGGAACATTTTAAGTGAAGATTTTAGTATTGAAGGCGCAGGAGTAGGAGCTACATTAGGAGGTTTAGCGACTGGTTTTGGAACATCAAGTATAGTTACGGGACTTGGTTTGGCTGGTACTGCTTTTGCTGGTCCTCTTGGTTATGCGGTATTTAGCGCCATTGGAACATTATTAGGTAGTATCTTAGGTGGAACATTTGGCGATAAAGACTATCCTCGTGCAGGCTATTCTGTTACCATCGAAAATGGAATATTTGTTGCTAAATTTGCTTTTAATTTAGATGGTGGTAATACGTCTCTTGCCCAACAAATGGGCAACAATGCCAAAGATATTCTCAACTTTCTTGCCTCTAGTGTGGGTGGTAAATTAAGTCCCACAGGCAACATCATCCTAGATATGTACTTCTATGGTCATTACCTAAACAGTTATTTTTATAAAGACTTACGGGTTGGTGCTGACGCTGCCGGCGGTTCTAGCGATTGGCGATATCCCAATCGTTTTAGTAATGCTCAAGATGCTATCATTCGTGGGATTATTGATCAAATCAAAGCTGCTCAATTTGAAGGTGGCGACCTTTATATCAAACGTCTTTTAAAATCATTACCCACCGACGTTAACACCTTAGATAAATTAAATGCTGATTTTCAAGTTGCTAGAGAATGGGGTATTTACAAAGATAACTCCGTCTTATACGAAAAAAATATCAACTATCTCAAAGCCAATGCGATTAAAGATGCAGAAACCAGAATTTTAGACCTGCGCTCTCAGTCTCAAAGTTCCGTTACCCCGAATCCTAACTATGCTTTGAAATTTGATGGAATCAACGATTATCTAGAATCTGCTTCCGCAATTATTCCAACTCAGGGAACTAATAATCCCTTCAGCGTTTCTGTTTGGGCAAAAATTGATCCCAGCATTCAAAAGGGTTTATTTGAATTGGTGTCTCAAGGAAGCGGCGGTAATGCCTTCTATATTGGGGGACAAAATGGAAAAATCAGGGCAGGGGATACGTGGATAAATACAGGAGTTGATGTACCTGGTGATGGACTTTGGCATCTTTTTACAGTAGTTCGGGATAACAGTAATACTCATCTTTATATAGATGGACAGTTAAAAGCTTCTAAAGGTTCTGTAATAGCTAACCCCGCTAACACAGTATTTCGTGTAGGCAGACAATATGGCGATTATTTAGAAATTCCCAAAGCAACTATTGGTGAAGTGAGCGTATGGAATACCGCCATTAGTGCCGTACAAGTTCAGGGGATGACTAAGGATGCTCTCACTGGGGGTGAAGGTGGTTTAGTAGCTTATTGGAAACTGAATGAAGGTATTGGCAGTGTTGCTAAAGATAAATCGCAGTTTCAACGCCATCTGACTATTAAAGAAGCAGAGTGGGCATCTGGCATAGATCCGAAAGTTAAAGATTTTAATCTGAATGTTTTGCCTTCCCAAGTTACACTCTCTTTACAAGGGAATGACCTACTCATCAATAGTGAACGGTTTACAAATTGGGTAAACGCCCAAAATCGGCTTGAAATCCTGCGCTTTGCTGATGGAAGTCGCTTTAAAATTGTTGTAAATAATGGTTTAGTGAAGCTAGAAGATGAACGAGTAGCTAATTGGCAGCAAATTCAGACTAGAGCAACCCAACTTAACCTTAATACCCCTAACTCTTCTGATAATTTTGTTAACAATAATGCCAGTCGCATCGTCCAAGGTTCTGATTATTCCCTGAAATTTGATGGAGTCAATGATTATTTAGAATCTACCTCCTCAATTATTCCCACTTCAGGAACAAATAACCCATTTACTGTTTCCGTTTGGGCAAAAATTGACCCCAGTATTCAAAAAGGATTATTTGAATTAGTCTCTCAAGGAACTGGAGGAAACGCCTTTTATATTGGCGGACAAAATGGCAAAATTCGGGTAGGGGATACTTGGCTAAATAGTGGAGTTGATGTTCCTGGTGATGGACAGTGGCACTTATACACCGTTGTTCGCACTCAAACAAATACATTTGTCTATATTGATGCAGAATTAAAAGCTTCTACAGCACCAGCTATAGTAAACCCTGCGAATACAGTATTTCGTGTGGGACGGCAATATGGCGGTTTTTGGGAAGTCCCTAAAGCAACCATCGCTGATGTTAGCGTATGGAATACCGCTATTAGTGCAGCACAAATTCAGACCATGACAAAACAACCTCTCACAGGTAATGAAGCTGGTCTTGTAGCTTACTGGCAACTGAATGAAGGCACTGGCACTGTTGCCAACGATAAATCCTCCTTTAAACGGAATCTGACTATTAAAGAAGCGGAGTGGACTGCGAGAAATGTTGGTGGGATTGGCGATGATATTTTAATCGCTACTGCTTCGGGACAAATTCTTGATGGAGATAAAGGCGATGATATTTATCGCTATAACCGAGGTCAGGGAACTATAACTATCAAAGATGCAGGTGGATTAGATACCATCGAATTTGATGCGAGTATTCAATTATCAGATTTATTAGTTCAGCAAAATGGCAGCAATTTAATTATTGCGCTCAAAGACCCGAATAATCCTACAGCAGCTATTTCCACTTTACCTAATAAGCTGATTCTCTCAGACTTTGCCACGAAAAAGATTGAACGGTTACGTTTGGGTAACAATGAAGAATATTCAATTACCACAACTGGATTAACTGCTAATAATCAACCCATTAAAGTTGATCGTGCTTTATCTTTCGATGGCATTGATGATTCCGTTCTAAATACTGCCAAGTTTGCCGACGTTAAAGATACATTTACCATTGAATTCTGGGCAAATCCTACAGCAACCAGAGCTTCTACTCCCCAAGCTACTTCAGGAGTTACAGGCATCAATTCTCAACGTTATGCGATCGCTCCTCTGAATGGCTCAGTGACTATAGGTGCTGGTCATGTCTATGCGGGGGTATCTGTGGGAACAAATGGAATTAGCCTGTTTGAACATAGTGGAAATTATTTGCCTTCCCTATTAGTTCACAACACGAATTTATCGGGTTGGAATCATGTAGCAATAATTTATAACAATAAAACACCCAGCCTTTATCTAAATGGTCAATTTGTGAAAACAGGTTTGACCAGCACTGGGATAGTCCATCCAAGTGCTTTATTAGGTGGTTTAAGTAACTACGGTTCTTTTCAAGGTTCTCTTGATGAAGTTCGCATTTGGAATAAAGCTAGAACTCAAGCAGAAATTCAAGCAGACTTGAATCGTACACTCACAGGTAGTCAATCTGGATTAGTAGCTTACTATAACTTTGATGAAGTAACGGGTACAACTGTTAAAGATTTGACCATTAACCAAAATAATGGCACGATTCTAGGAGCGACACGAAATATCAAAACTCTGTTTGGTACGGAAGTTAATGATACTTACACTTATAATCTAGGAGACTCTGCAAATGTCAGCATTTACGATATTGGTAACTACGAAGGAATAATCAGAGACGGTGGTATTGATACTCTGGAATTTGGCGCAGGAATCACCCTCAATTCTCTGCAACTGACTCTACAAACTAACAACCTCATCGTTAAAGTTAACAACATATCTACCATCACCATACAAGATTGGCTCAAGCCTCAAAGCAAAATTGAAATCTTCCATTTGGCAGATGATAAAGAATACAATCCTGTTCTCAATTTTGATGGAACAGTTTCCCTACAAGCAGCCTTTAGTCCAGGCAATCCTAACTACAACCTAGCCACAGACAAACCCGCAACTTATTCAGTTAGTTCCAATAAATTGCTGGTATTTGATTTGGGTGCAGACGGACTACAACTGATTTCCGCTGAAGATTCTATGACCTTGTTCGATGTAGACAATGATGCTTTCCCCGAACAAATGGGATGGGTTGCCCCTTCAGATGGTTTCCTTGTCTGG
Organism: Dolichospermum sp. OTE_75_concoct_329_sub; assembly: GCA_031376645.1. Taxonomy (GTDB): domain Bacteria; phylum Cyanobacteriota; class Cyanobacteriia; order Cyanobacteriales; family Nostocaceae; genus Dolichospermum. The sequence goes on from JANMEE010000346.1 coordinate 14,492, forward strand.
GATAGAAACAATGATGGATTGATTACTTCCCTCACTGAATTTTTCTCCCTGCAACAACAAAATCAAGTCGGTTTTTTAGGTGCTATAGACACTAACCAAGATTTAGTTATTGACTCCAAAGATAGCAACTTCAGTCAACTCCGCATCTGGACAGATACAAACCTAAATGGTCAAGTAGAACTGGGTGAATTAGCTGCCCTGTATCGCTATGGCATTAATTCAATTTCCATTACCCCACAAACCAAAAACTACAACATTGCAGGCAATAAAATCACCGCCTCAGCCTACTTTACTCGTGTTGGCTTTGAAACGAGATCCTATAGCCAACTTTATGATGTTGCCTTTACCTATAACCCTAACGGAGCAAAACTAGAACAAATTAGTCCAGGTCTATCTCGTTTTTATTATGAAAACAAACCTGACATTATCTTTGCTGATGATTCAGCCCCAAATATTAATCTAATTATCGACCCCGTTGAAGTTTATTCCGCAACAGGCGGCAAAGGCAACGATGTTTTAATAGTGAAATCCGGTAGTACCCAAGGGGCAGTTCTCAGTGGTGGTGACGGTAATGATCAATTAGTCGGTGCTAATGGTAACGACATCCTCACAGGAGGACCAGGAATTGACTCTATTGATGGTGGTGCAGGGGATGACTTGATTACCATTGATAAATTTGATAACCTCAACAATATCAAAGGTGGTCTTGGATTCGATGTTTTAGTGATTGAAGGGGATGGTGATGTTAGCTTTACTCTTGATAATCTCGGTGTTGAAGTAGTCAACGGAAATCAAGGTAACAACGTTTTTACAGCAAATGGTAGTCAGGATGTAGTTATCTCTGGTGGTGCAGGTAACGATACAATCACTGGTGGTCAAGGTAATGACAGACTAGAAGGAAATGAAGGGAATGATAGCCTCAACGGTAGAATTGGTGATGATAATCTAATTGGTGGAAGTGGTGATGACTATATCAATGGTGGTGCTGGTAATGACACCATGAATGGTGGCTCAGGTAACGATATCTATGTTGTTGATAGTACAGGTGATGTAGTAACAGAAACATCTACCCTAGCTACTGAAATTGATACAGTTCAATCCTCTATTTCTTATACCTTGGGAGCAAATGTAGAAAATCTCACCCTCACAGGTACAGGGAATATCAATGGTACAGGAAACAGCCTCAACAACACCATCACAGGTAATGCTGCTAACAATATCCTTAACGCTGGTGTGGGTAATGATAGTGTATTTGGAATGGAAGGGACAGATACTATCTTTGGAGGAATCGGAGCAGATACTCTAACTGGGGGACTAGGCGCAGATCGCTTTGTCTATTTTAATTTTAATGATTCGCTATTACCTGCAACTGATCGCATCATTGATTTTAATCCAGGTCAGGGCGATCGCATTGCCCTAACTTCACTTCCTACCGCACTTTTTAATGCTGGTGTTTTCTCAACTACTAGCTACTCTACATTAAATGCTGCGGCGATCGCAGCCTATCAAGATACCAACCCCAATCTTACCGGAACACAACCTTTAGCCGTTAACCAAGCTGTCTTCTTTGGTTGGAATGGTGGTACTTATTTATCAGTTAATGATAGTCTTGCTGCCTTTAATCCTAGCAGCGACCTGTTAATTAACGTTACAGGTATTGGCACAATAGCTACTGGTTCGTTAACTACAAACAGTTTCTTTTCTGTATAGTTTGTCTAATTTAAGGTTAAGGTAAACTAACACATTTCAGTGTCTGCCAAGTTTACCCTACCTACCTTACAATTATTATTTACAGGTCAGGCTTGCCGTGTATTTTGGTTTTATTCACAAATGGTATTTCTGCGTTTTCTTACTTCTCCTGTCTATTCCTCCACCAACAGGGCTTCTATCTGAGCCAGTAGTTTTTCCAAAGCTTTTTGCTTTTTAGGATTTTCCCAAACCTTCGCTTTTTGTAATTGACTTGATGCTTCCTTATAACGGTTTTTGAGTGAAGGTGGTTCTGGGTTTATCTGACGACTTGCTTTAATTCTTTCGTTGATCTGAGTTAGTGATAAACTGTCTGCTATCGTCTCCTCCAGGAGTGCAGTTCGTTGCGCTAAATCTTTGACACGAGCGATCGCAGTAGCTTTGGTATATTCAATCTCACCTTTCCGCAAAGCATCTAGGACATCTTCTGGCAGTTTCAGTAACGGTAGACGACTGCTGACAAAAGATTCCCAACTTATCATTCCCAAGGCATCAAATACAGCTTCTATTGCTTCGGAATCTTCACTACCCAAAACGTTTTGGGTAACTTTACCTTTAGCCTCATTTTGCATTCGGTAGAGAAGTGAAACCACGTTATCAGTATCCTGATTTAACCTCAAACTTAAAAGCTGAAGTATACCTTCAGTTTCTTCGATTGGGTTCAAATCTTCTCGAATCAGGTTTTCAACAAGGGACAACTGCAACGCTTCTCTATCGTTGAGTTCTCTAACAACAACGGGTATTTCCTTTAGTCCTACTTGCAGGGCGGCTCGGTAGCGTCGTTCTCCTGCAACTAACTCATATTGTCCTGCTTCTAAAGGACGGACTAACAGAGGCTCTAAAATACCGTGTTCTTTAACTGATATTACCAGTTGTTCTAGCTTTTCTGGATCAAAGTAGCGCCGGGGCTGAGAATTAGGCAGTTTGATAGAGTCAATAGAAATTGTATGCGGAGTGGTAGTAGTATCTTCAGTTGGGTAAACGCTATCTCCAAGTAAGGCAGCTACGCCTTTTAATTGGCTGGTATAAGGTTGGTCTTTTTTATTGGTATTCACTTCAATTTTTCTAAACCTAAAGATATTTTTTCTAATACATCAACAGCAGGATGTTTGCGATTGAATAATGCTAAAGGCAATCGTGCCTCACTAGCATCGGCAAAAGCAATGGCTTTGGTAATTGGGTCGTAGACTGTGGCCAGTGGTGACAGTTGTTCTGAAATAGCCTTGAAAGTTCTGCTTTCCTGAGCAGTGCGAGCATCATACATTGTCGGTATAAAGCCAGCGATCGCCAAAGAACGATTTGCAGCTTTGCGGAGTCTCGCTACTGTATTTAATAGCAAGTCTGTTCCTTGAAAAGATTTGAATTGACATTGAATAGGAACTAAAACGTGGGTTGCTGCCACTAAGCTGATCACACTCAAAATACCCAAACTGGGAGGACAATCTATCAAAATAAAATCATATTTGTCCAGTATAGGAGCGATCGCATTTTTGAGGCGCATTTCTCGCATCAGGGCAGATACCAATTCTAGTTCAGCAGCACTTAAATTAATATTTGACGGGACTAACGACATTCCATGAATTAGTTCAGGATGTATGGTTAATGCTTCTTCCCCAACAGCAGCTTCATACACAGTTTTTGTGAGATTCTCTGGTTCCAGTCCCATAAATGTGGTCAAGCTGGCTTGGGGGTCCATGTCAATCAACAGCACCCGGTTAGGATGACGCTGCGCTAAATGATACCCCAAGTTCATTGTTAAAGTGCTTTTCCCCACACCGCCAGACTGGTTAAATAGCGCAATAATGCGACTCATGCGGTGTCTCCTTACAATAGAGTTTTTATCCAATATTACAATCAAAATCTCTTTTGATTGCCTACGACACTGGCGAAGTCAATTATCGTTCGCACTTTAGTTTACCGTAAATTTTGCAGAATCTTGTTGGTACTAGTAGAGTGAGGCATAAACAAACGATTTCCAATCTCTCAAAAGATTGTTTTGTATTGGTTTTGACTTCCTCCCTTGGAGATATAAGGGTGGAGTTGACTTCTGCCAAGTGGTACTGGGGACTTGTGGATTGAGAATGTCCCAATCAAGTTTTTTAATTGTTGTCTTGATAGAGATATCCAGTGGTATTTGATTTTTCAGCAATTTTTGGAAATATTAAACCACTTTTTCAGAAAAAAATTATCTGCCCACAGAAAAAAAATACCTCTGGCAGCAAGCCAGAAGTAAGATCATTAAAAGGGAATGTGAGAAATATTAGTATTCGGAGAATGTCCGTTGTTAGATGCTGTAGCTACACCAGCACCAACTAGCTGTTGAGTATTTTCCTGTGGAATTGGTTGAATAACAGGTGTAGCAGTTGGAATAGGATTCCGATTACCAGTGGTAGTGCAGATGAAAGTGCGGATAACCAAGGCTGTTTTCTTTTCTTTATATCCCTTACCGCTATCCACCACGTTAATATCTAAATAGCCCATAGCGATACCAGTAGCATTAATTCCTGATTCAGCAATGGAAACTGCTGCTGCTCCTTTGGTTCTGTAGGGAATTGTGTCTTCCACTACGCCATCTTTTGAATAGTAGGAGAAAACACATTCACCATAGACAATCTTTACACCTTGACTGTCAAAAGCTTCATCAATACTGAGCAGTCGAATGGTTTGAGTTGAGTTAATCATGGTCTATTCCTTGTGATGAAATTGTCAATTGTTCATTAAAATTGCGCTTTGCGCTTTTCAACCACAACATCCCACAGACAAAAGTTATGCTGCGGGATGTGGTTAGTTTTCTAGAAGTTGGCGTTAATTATTGAATCTTGGTCTTCACTGGTTTCATTCGAGTCCTTACGTTGAGCAGAACTGATCAGTTCTAGATTGCTGACACGAATGATGGGTTTTTGTCTGGATTCATTGGTGTTTTTATCTATCCATCTGTCAAAGACTATTTCACCGGTGATCCCAATAGTTGAACCTTTTTGAACCCAGTCTGCTGCAACTTGAGCAATATTTCCCCAAAGTTCTAAATCAAACCAAAGGGGATTTTCACTTCTGTAGGGAGGTTTGACAGCAAGAGTCAAGGATGTTTTCATTGCACCTGATTCAAAATAGCGAACATCAGGTGTTTGACCAACGCGACCAACTAAATCAACTTTATTGACGTATTGCTGAGTCATATTATTTTCCTTGGGTAATC